>JAHJSF010000036.1 GCA_018830405.1 Nitrospinota bacterium
AAACAACAAAGCAGAGATTTCTCGTCGCAAGCTTCTCGAAATGACATCTGGTAAAAAAACTCAGCGGTCTCAGCACCCTCGCCGTTTAATAATTGCCCTCCTTGACTCCCCCTGCGCTATAAGTTCTAATATACAGACGAACCATCATAATCACTCTTACCGAGCCTTTACATTATGAAAAAACTATTTTTAGCCCTGCTTGTAACTTTACTCATCCCCGCAAATCTTATAGCCAAAGATAAGACCGCCGTTGTTATCCCCATTTCAGGCACTATCGACTTTGGTCTGGCCGCCTTTATCGGCCGCTCGATTGAGGCTTCAAAACCGCTCAACCCCGATATCATCATCTTTGAGGTAGATACCTTCGGCGGGCGAGTCGATGCCGCTCTGGAGATTGTCGATAAGATATCGGCCATATCAGACACCAAAACGGTGGCCTTCGTCAATACCAAGGCCATCTCGGCCGGGGCCTTAATATCTATGGCCGCCAACGAAATCATAATGGTTGAGGGGAGCACCATAGGAGACTCAGCCCCGGTAATCTATGGGCAGGAGGGGCCTAAGATGATGGGGGAGAAATTCCAATCACCTCTCAGGGCCAAGTTCCGTTCACTGGCCGAAAAGAACGGTTATCCGGTTAAACTGGCCGAGGCCATGGTCAGCTCCGATCAGGAGATTCTTGAAATAGAGACCAAAGAGGGGAAGAGGATTATTACCAAAAAGGAGTTGGAGGTTTTATCCGATAAAGAGAAGGGGGCAATCATATCAAAAAGGATAATACTCGAGGAGGGGAAACTTCTAACGATGCACGCCGTTGAGGCGGTTGACCTCGGCTTTTCGAGAAAAACGGTTAAAGACCTTAACGGCCTGTTGGCCGAATATGGAATGACTGAAAATAATGTAAAAGAGAGGTTTGAGCTTGTCTGGTCTGAGAAGCTGGTAATATTTATCGAAAAGATTGCCCCTTTCCTCCTGATGATAGGTCTGGCCGGACTATATATTGAGATACGGACACCCGGGTTCGGTGTGCCGGGGATCATCGGTCTCGTCTGCCTTGGACTCGTCTTCGGGAGCAAGATGTTTGTCGGCCTGGCCAACTATACAGAGGTACTAATCTTTGTAATCGGGGTGATACTCTTGGCCATAGAGGTCTTTGCCATCCCCGGTTTCGGGATAACAGGGGTAGGCGGGCTTATACTAATATTCGTTTCCCTTGTCCTTTCCTTCCAAAACTTTGTCATCCCAACCGCCCCCTGGGAATTTGAAAGCCTCTACCACAACCTATTTGTCATAGGAACGGTATTCTCACTAAGTCTTCTATTCTTTCTAATAACCTTATTTACCAGCGGCAATATCTTGGCCAAGTCCCCCATCGCCCACAAGGGGAACGAAGGGAAGGCCGACGGTTTCTCCTCCTCCCAAAATTATGGGGCACTACTCAATAAAGAGGGGCTTCTCCTAACCGACCTTCACCCAACAGGCTATGCCGAGATAGGCGGGACAAGGACAAATGTTGCCTCAAGGGGGGAATTTATAACCAAGGGGAAAAAGGTTAAGGTGGTCGATATCTCAGGAAACAAGATTATCGTGGAAGAGAGAAATGCTTAATTATATCTACACCATATTGGTTATACTGGGGGGCTTTATCCTCATAATCCTCGACATTATGATTATCCCCGGAGGACTTGTCGGCACACTTGGAGCTATATTAATAATCGCCACAATACACAACGGATATAAAATGCTGGGGGCCGGTTTCGCCCTGAATGTATCGATTATAACCACCATCATCGCCTTCATCATCGCCTACACAACCATAAAGTTCAAACTGTGGAGAGTAGTCTCTCACCAGGAGAGTGCCTCCGGTTACACCCCTTTTGCGGGGGGGATGAAGGAGCTAATTGACCAAGAGGGGGAAACCATTACCCCCCTACGCCCGGCGGGGATGGTAAAGATAGGGGAGAAGAGATACAACGCCATGTCAAACGGGGAGATGATAGAGGCCAAAAGTAAAGTAAAGGTTATTGGGGTATCAGGAGGCCAATTAGTGGTAAAATTGGGGAGTCAGTAACAGATATAATCAGCAGTTAATCTAACTAACAAGGAGATTCAAATGAGTTCAT
Organism: Nitrospinota bacterium; assembly: GCA_018830405.1. GTDB lineage: Bacteria > Nitrospinota > Nitrospinia > UBA9942 > JAHJSF01 > JAHJSF01. Next base: position 2,124 of record JAHJSF010000036.1, read on the forward strand.
TTTTAATTGTAATAGTAATCTTTCTGGCCTTTGTTTTTCTTTACATCATTCCGGTCCGTCTCTGGATTGAATCTATTGCCGCCGGCGTTCCGGTCAACATCTTCTCCCTAATCTTCATGCGCTTCAGGGCGGTCAATCCATACGACATAGTCAGACCATACATAATGGCCATGAAGGCCGGGTTGGAGGATGTTACCGTCCCCATGCTTGAATCTCACTACATGTCTATCGGCACAAGAAACCCTGATGTCGGCAACCGTATGCACAGACTGGTAACCGCCCTTATCTCGGCCGACAAGGCCAACCTAAAACTAACCTGTAAACAGGCGATGGCTATAGACCTGGCAGGGAGAGACCTGCTCGGTGCCGTCCATACCAGCGTTAAACCGAAGATTATAGAGACCCCCAAGATCGCCGCCATAGCCAAGGACGGAATACAGGTGATGGCCATAGCGAGGGTAACAGTCCGCACCAATATAGAACAGTTGGTTGGTGGTGCAGGGGAAGAGACCATCATCGCCCGTGTTGGAGAAGGCATAGTAAGCACCATAGGCTCAGCCACCTCCCACAAGGATGTTCTGGAGAACCCGGATAAGATAAGTAAAACCGTTCTCGACAAAGGTTTGGATGCCGGGACTGCCTTCGAAATACTATCGATAGATATCGCCGATGTAGATATCGGGAAAAATATCGGGGCAATGCTCCAGACCGACCAGGCCGAGGCGGATAAAAAGATCGCCCAAGCCAAGGCTGAGGAACGGCGAGCCATGGCCTTTGCCCATGAGCAGGAGATGAAGGCCAAGGTTGTCGAAGCCGAGGCAGAGATACCAATGGCTATCGCCCAGGCCTTTAGAGAGGGAAATCTGGGGATAATGGACTACTACAACCTGAGGAATATCCAGGCCGATACAAATATGAGAAAGACCATCGCCGGAACGGATAGCGAAAATCCTGATACAAAGAAAACCAAAAAATAATGGGCAATATCGCTGAAGTATTAATCATCATCTTTATCATCGGGATCAATCTCTTTTTGGGGGCAAAGAAGAAAATAAAAAGGGGGAATAAGGCCGAGGATGAAGAGGTCGGCAGCCAAGCCTCAAGGATGGCGGCGTTGCGGGAAAGAGTTAGAGCCATCAGAGGCGACGCCTATTGGCAGCAGTTTCGTGAGAGGATAGTCCCCCCTGAACCTCCGATGTATGAAGATGAGGAAGAGTATGAGGTGGTTCCTGGTGTAGACATAGATGCAGAGGAAGAACCGGATATATACCCCCCTATTGCAGAAACGGCCGAAGAGCTTGTTGCCGAAGATAAAATAGAGAAAATAGAAGAAGCAGAGGAACCGGTTAACTACATATTCAACCTTGGCCAAACCGAGCTGCAGAGGGGAATTGTATTGGCCGAAATACTCTCCCCCTGTCTGGCCAAACGAAAGAGTGGTATCAGGCGGATTTAACAACTTATAAAATCCCTCCTAACCTCCCTTTGCCAAAGGGAGGGATTAGAAAAAAGGATGACCTCTCTTCCCCACTTTAGTAAAGGGGGGAACAACCCCCTTATTCCCCCTTAACAAAGGGGGATAGGGGGATTTGACAAACAGTATCCTGATGCTTAAAAGTGTCATTTCGAGGAGCTTGGCGACGAGAAATCTCTCGACAAAATAAACATCAGGAGATTCCTCGCTCCGCTCGGAATGACAGAGGCGAAGGGACAAGAGGGGATTTGAAATATTTAACTTAGTAATCTTGAGAATCAAAATAATATTGAGGAAAGGTTTTAAATATGGGAGAGCGTGAACATTGGAAAAACAGATCTACCTTCATAATGGCCGCTGTCGGTTCGGCCATCGGGCTCGGTAACCTTTGGCGATTTCCCTACATAGCGGCCCAAAACGGTGGCGGAGCCTTCCTCATCCCCTACTTCACCGCCTTGGTAACAGCTGGAATTCCTATTATGATCATCGAATACGGCCTTGGTATACGCTCCCAGTCGTCGGCCAATGTTGCCTTTGGTGATATAAACCCCAAACTCCGCTACATCGGCTGGATGGCTATAATGGGGGCATTTGTAATAAATATCTACTACTGCGCCGTTATGGGCTGGGCCTTAAAATATCTCTTCGACATAGGTTCAATCTCCCAATGGGGGAGCAGCATAGCCGCCAGTAAGACACACTTCTTTGTCGACACACTTGGGGTATCGGACCATCCATTTCACTTTGGGGGGATACAATGGCCCCTATTCGCCGGACTTTTGGTAACATGGCTAACTATCTGGCAGATAGTTAAAGGGGGGTTGGGAAGGGTCGGCAAAGTCCTTCTCTATTCCGTGCCACTTCCGGTAATATTGGTAATAATACTCGTAGTCAGGGGTCTGACCCTTCCGGGGGCCGCCGAAGGCCTTAACTATTATCTATCCCCCGATTGGGCACGTCTTTTAGACGGACAGGTTTGGCTGGCCGCCTATGGACAAATCTTCTTCTCACTCTCGGTTGGTTTCGGTACGATGATAGCCTATTCATCTTTCATGCCGCGTGATACAGAGATACCAAATTCGGCCGCCATAACCTCCTTCGCCAACTGTGCCTTCTCATTTCTGGCCGGGTTTGCCGTATTTAGCGTCCTCGGATATTTCGCCGTAGCCAGCAACCTCCCTGTAGGAGAAGTAGCCGGGAGCGGCCCGGGGTTGGCCTTTGTTGTCTATCCAACCGCCCTGGCCACATTGCCTGTCTGGGTAAAAGGCTTCGCGGCCCTCTTCTTCATCACCCTACTTTCTCTCGGCATAGATTCCGCCTTCTCACTGCTGGAAACGGTGGCCACAGCCCTGAGTGATAAATTCAATATGTCACGTCATAAATCAACAACAATCGTGGCTTTGGTAAGTTTTTCCCTAGGTATCCCCTTTGTTACACAAGCAGGAATACTTTGGCTCGACATAGTCGACCATTTCATCCTCTCCTACCTGATAACCTTCGTGGGGATAGCCGAATGTATAATAGTGGCCTACTTCCTGGGAGTGAAGAACTTTACAGACGAGGTAAACAAAACCGCCGAGATAAAACTCGGAAAGATATTCGGGATAATGATATCGGTAGTCACCCCTGCCATGCTGATAGTCAGCTTTGTAACATCACTTGTACAGGAATTCAAAACCCCCTATGAAGGCTATCCAATCTCTGCCCTTATACTCATTGGCGGGGGAAGCCTACTTATAGTCATACTCGGAGCGGCTATCCTCGGCAGGGCAAATACAAACAATGGTAGCGAAAGGAGATAGAAATGAAAGCAAGCGCCATAGTCATGATGCTGGTCGGAATATTCCTCCTTTACGGCGGACTGGCCTACTGTATCGGCATCGCTTGGTATCATGGGCAGAATAAAAATAATCAAAATGACAATAGTATCTAAAGGCATAAGACATAAATGATAGAAACAAGAAACGTTTTCTTATTGGGAGACTGTGAGGAGGAATTAAAAAACATTCCTGATAACTCCGTAGATTTGATTTTCACCTCCCCTCCTTACGCCGACCAACGGGTAAAAACATACGGCGGGATTCATCCCGACAGTTATGTTGAGTGGTTTTTGCCTAAAGCAGAAGAGATGCTTAGGGTACTAAAACCTACGGGGACATTCGTATTAAATATAAAAGAAAAAGTAGCGGATGGTGAACGGAGCACTTACGTAATAGAACTTATCCTAGCCATGAAAAAACAAGGTTGGTTGTGGACAGAGGAGTTCATCTGGCATAAAAGAAATTGTTACCCCGGTAAGTGGCCCAACCGATTCAGAGATGCCTGGGAAAGGCTTCTTCAATTTAACAAGGACAAAAAGTTTTCTATGTACCAAGAAGAGGTAATGGTTCCAATGGGGGATTGGGCTAAAACTAGATTAAATAATCTAAGCGAAACAGACAAAATAAGGGATGAATCTAAAGTAGGCAGTGGTTTTGGCAAAAACATTGCGAACTGGCTAAGTAGAGATAAGGCATTCCCTACGAATGTTTTACATCTGGCGACAGAATGTAATAACAAAAACCATAGTGCGGCCTTTCCTGAAGGATTGCCTGAGTGGTTCATTAAACTTTTCACAAAAGAAGGAGATACTGTCCTTGATCCATTCATGGGTTCCGGAACTACCAATATGGTTGCCAACCGTATGAGACGGAACTCAATTGGAATTGAAATTTTGCCGGAATATTATGAAATGGTTAAATATAAACTCTCTCCGGTTGAGCTATATTTATGTGAAGAAGGAGGAAAATATGAGAAAGCTTAACATGAGCGACGTCACAAGATATGTCGAGAAAAATATTGGTACTTTTCATCAGCAAAAAATTGCAAGCCTTGGGTCTTTAAAACTTTCTAACGTCCTAAAAAGGAAAAATCCGTATTTGTTCAAGGCTAAAAATGTCCTAACCGCCGAAGAGATTGTAAGGGGTTTGGTCGATGCTCATATCTCTTCTAACGAAGAAACTATCTTTGGGGACTGGTTGGAAGGATTAGCAATATTCATTAATGATAAGGTTTACAGTGGCCGAAAATCAGGAATAAAAGGAATTGATATAGAATTTGATGATAATGGCAACAGATATATAGTAAATATAAAGTCAGGGCCAAATTGGGGAAATAGTAGTCAGATTACTCAAATGCGAAATGATTTTAAGACTGCAAAAAAGACGTTGAGAACAAGCAATTCTAATCTACATATTATTAGTGTGAATGGTTGTTGTTATGGACAGGACAATAACCCAGACAAAGGTGATTATTTTAAGTATTGTGGCCAAAAATTCTGGGAGTTTATTTCAGGCAATGCCAACTTATACACAGAACTCATTGAGCCTTTAGGACATAAGGCAAAAGACAGAAATGAGGAGTTTCTTCAATCCTATTCGCAAGTAATAAATAAGTTTACTTTGGCCTTTGGAGCAGAATTTTGCACAAGCAAGGGTGCCATTGATTGGGAAAAACTTGTCAAGTTCAACTCCTCATACCAAGTAAAAAGTTAAGAGGGTAAAAAAAAGATAGTAAATAATTAACTGCCCACCTCTGTACCCTCGGCGGTTAGTCTTGGACTTCCCTGCTCCTTGCAGGGGTATCCCCCTCATCCCGCAACAGGAGTAAGGGTAAAAACACGGGCAAGTCGAGCCGCACTCTTAATATCCCCCTCACGCAAGGCATTTCGGACATCATCCAACTTATACGCATCGTCAATAGATAAGTAGGGAGACCACTCTTTATTTGTATCGATCAGTTCAACATCAACCTCAGCAATATATTGTCCCTCATGCACAAGTTTTGTATGTTTTCTTTTTTTCATTATTTCCTCCTCAGAAAATCCGCTGTCCACCGATCGGCATCAGGCCTATAAGCAGTAACCAACACCGCAGGGGAAGACACCCCTTTGGGAATACCCCAAACTACATGTATAGGCCCACCAAGGCGATCCCTTAGCAATAGTAATACGGATGGGCCTTTCTGGTAATCGGCGGGGAACCAGTCCATATTCTACCATTGCCAAGAAAGTATACAAATTTCTCCCCCTTTATTGCTATACTATTGTCTCAATTTAACCAAAAAGGAATATATGAATATTATTATCAGAAATTTAGATCGGAAGGTTACCGAAGAAGACCTGCATATAATGATGAGCAAATACGGAACTGTGAGCTCCTGCAATCTCGTCATGGATGAGCATACCGGAATCTCAAAGGGATTCGGATTTGCCGAGATGCCGATTGAAAAGGAGTGGAAGGCGGCCATTAAGGGGCTAGACGGTAAGGTAATCGGTAAAAGCAAAATAAGGGTTAAGACTACCAAGGCTAGGGCTCCCAGTGTTTAGTTGCATAAGTCTGCGTCAGTACCAAGACCGAGAATTTGGCGCGGCCGACGCGAAGACAACCGCAGCCATAGCAGGGCCTATGGCGAGAATTGACGACAAAGCCGGGCGTGTCAAAGGCCGGTCGGCTACAGCAAGATTTACGCAATTAAGCACTATCAATATGAGGGAAGAATGAAAGATTCGTTGCGAACAGGGATTACCTTCGGTCTTACCTCGGCAGTTATCACCACCCTTGGGCTTATGATTGGACTCCACTCAGGAACAGGGTCTAAGTTTGTTGTTTTAGGGGGGATTATAACCATAGCCATCGCCGATGCCTTTTCCGATGCCCTTGGGATTCATATATCCGAAGAATCAGAAAATGTTCATACAACCAAAGAAATTTGGGTTTCAACTATAGCCACCTTTCTAACTAAGTTTTTTTTCGCCTTATCGTTTGCTATCCCCATACTCCTCTTTACCCTCTCCACCGCAATGGTAGTAAGCATGGTGTGGGGGATATCTATTTTGACCCTACTAAGTTATGTAATCGCTAAGAGTCAAGGGGATTCACCTTGGGGGGTAATAGGAGAACATCTTCTTATAGCCGCCGTTGTTATCGCCATAACACATAGCGTAGGGAATTGGATAGGTATGTTGGGGAGATAAACAAAGCTAAAGGAAAATTCTCCCCCAAATCTTTCGGCCATAGAGGTTCTAAGATAGAACCTATCCGCATGGCCCCCCCAAACTCCCCTGCAATCGCTCTGAGATGGGATTAGGAGAAGGAGTCGCCCAAGATTTATGGGGAGATTGTGGCCGTTCTAAGCCTCGCCCTGGATGCCCTACACCCTATATTGTGGGTAAAGAATATTTTAAAAAACTATCCCCCCTCGGCGACCTCTGCGGTTAATAATAAGTCTTTTAAAAAAGGGCAAAAAAAATGGTTCGCATATTTCTATGCGAACCATTCTGATAGTCGTATGTCAGCTATATATTATAATTGAACAACGTTCTCGGCAGCCAAACCTTTAGGTCCATCAACGACGTCAAACTTAACGCGTGATCCCTCTGTCAAAGATTTAAAACCATCGGCCTGTATGGCGGTGTGGTGGACGAAAACATCCTTACCCTCGTCCTGCTCAATAAAACCAAAACCTTTAGAATCATTAAACCACTTCACAGTTCCTTCAGCCATCTTCTACTACTCCTTCTTTTAGGTTCTAAATTGAACCTTTTTACAATGTCCCCCGGATATAAACCATCCGGCGGGGTAGCCAAACCATCCAACACAATGCAGGACAAATAAGACTACACTACTTTACTTCGAAATTGCCCCGACTTTTATCTAATAAAAAGAGGTGCCAAGACCAAGTTCACTTCGTATTTAATCACAATTAAAAACAAATGCAAATGTTTATTTACTTATTTTTAAATTAAAAAATGAGAGGGAAAAGCTGATATCGCTCCCTTTTTTGGGGGAATACGATAGATTCCAGGTAAGACCCTATGCGGAGTTGCCTTCAAAATGATAACGAGGCGGATAGGAGGAAGCGACGCAGGCATACTGTTAGCTATGTCGAGGAGGCAATATATTACAAAACAGCAGAGCGGCAGAACAAATCAGACCGAGGCGCGACAAAGTCGAGGAGTGAGGCGTATTAAACATACGCCGTAACGACGAGACAAGGAGCAACAAAGGTATGAGAAGTTATGTCGCTCTGACTACCCGACTCGGCCGCCGTTTGGTGCAGGCTTGTTAGTAGTCAAAAGGGCCAAACCATCATCCCCGCCGCGTACCGCCAGAATCATCCCGTTAGATTCTATCCCCTTAATTGTGGCCGGTTCAAGATTGGCCACAATTATCACCTTAAAACCTATAATATCCTCAGGGGCATAGTTTGCGGCTATTCCCGCAACTAGTGTCCTCTCCTCATCACCGAGGCTAACCCTTAGTTGAAGAAGCTTATCTGTGTTGGGCACCCTCTCGGCAGACAATATCTCGGCCACCCTTAAATCTATCTTCTGAAACTCGTCAAAACTAATCATATTTATCCCTTTATTCCGGCTATGGCCATATTTCTTCTGACATAGGCCAACTGGTTCTGTAGCGGTATTGACATAGGACAATAGTCATCACAAGCCATCAGGCCGATACAACCAAATGTCCCCATTTCGTTGCCGACTATCTCAAAGAATTGACCGTCGGTTCGCTCATCCCTCGGATCAACCATAAAACGGGCCACCCTGTTTATACCGGCCGCCCCTATAAATTGATTATTCATCTTTATGGTGGCACATCCCCCTATACAGCAGCCGCACTCAACACATCTCTCCGCTTCATATATCTCCTGGGCGGTTTTATTTTTCATGATATCCTCCCCGTCGGTCGGGTCAAATTTTTTGTCGGTATGAATCCAGGCCTGAGTCCTCTCATTCAGCCCTCTGAACCATGTCCCTGTATCAACCGAAAGGTCTCCCACCAGTTTGAAGAAAGGAAGAGGCACCAAGGTTATTCTATCGGGCATCCCCTTGGTAAGGGTCTTACAGGCCAGACTTGGTTCCCCATTTATAAGCATGGCGCACGAACCGCAGATAGCCGCCCGGCAAACAAAGTCAAACACTAGGGATGGGTCTTGCTCTTCCCTTATTTTGTTAAGGGCCATAAACAGAGTCATCCTCTCCGACTCTTCAACCTGGTAATCAACCATGGCCGGTTTGTTGACCGGGTCGTTCGGGTTGTATCGGAAGATGCTGATGGTAAGTTTTCTATTAGTCATCGCTCTACTTCTTGCTCCCTTCTCCATACCCTCTATCTCCCGGCGGGAGTTCGGTAATCTTCACCTCTTCATAGACCAATTCAGGCAGGTCATCCTGATCGTTCCGCCAGTAGGCCAAGGTTCTGTTGAGCCATTTGGCGTCATTCCTGGAAACAAAGTCTTCCCTGTAGTGAGAACCCCGGCTCTCCTCTCTCTGGAGGGCTCCGTAGGCGATAGATATAGCCAGTTTGACCATACCCCTAAACTTGATGGCCAAAGCCAGCTCAGGGTTGGCATATTTGCCGTCTGACCTTAAGGAGATATTAGCCGACCTCTTATAAATATCTTTTAATATATCAACCGCCTTCTGAAGGTCTTCCTTGTTGCGGAAGATACCCACATAGTCATCAAGGGTCTTCTCCATTATCTTTCTTAAGGCGTAGACATCCTCCCCCTCCCCACTTCGGCAGGTTAGTTTGGCTATCTTATCCCTATCCTTCTTAATCTGTTCTTTAACTATCTTTTCAGGATAA
>JAHJSF010000037.1 GCA_018830405.1 Nitrospinota bacterium
CCCCCATATCTTTAAGCTTCTTGGGAAGATCCATATTCAGTCCAGGGTCACAGCCATTATAGGAGCGGCTCACGATAAGCACCCCCTTCATCTTCTTAGCTACTATCTCGTCAAGGATATACTTCCCTCGGCTAAGGGCCTTATTTCTATAATCCCTCAGCATCTCCTCCCCCGCCTTCATTCCCCTTCTGACTGTCGCCGGGGAGAGACCAAACTCTCTCCCAAATTTTATCAACTCCTTCTCCACCACCTTTTTGCCCAACTTAAGCTCTATGTTAGGGGCAAATAGTCTTACCCCTTCATCATTCAGCTCAGAATAGAGAGAGGCAATCATCATATGGGGGGCAGTTTGGACCAAGGGGCAGCTGTAATTTTGCCTGACCTCATTCCCCCAATCTCCCTCCATACTTATCAGAGAGGGAAAGAATATATTTTTTACCCCTTTATCCACTAGGTCTAGGCAATGTCCATATATAATCTTTATGGGAAGACAGGTTTCGGCCGTAACCTTCTCGCCGGTCTTATTAATAATCTTCTGGTTGGTGGTATCGGAGAGGACTATATCTAATCCTACCTCATGGAAAAACCCACGCCAATAGGGGAAATAGTCGTGTATATGGAGAACCTTGGGGATACCGACAACGGGTCTTGAATGGGTCTTTATTTTGGTAACCCCGCTCTTAGCCGTGTCAAGGTAGGAACCGAAGAGGAGCTTTTCCCTTTCGGCAAAGAGGTCAGGTAGAGAGGCCCCTGTCTTATTCTTCCCCTTTTCGTAACGCTCACATCTCGCCCCGTAAAAATTGGGGGGTTCATCGGCAAAGGTAATCCTGCTTATGTTGCAGACATTGGCACAATGCTTACACTCAAATGTGGTAACCTTATATTCCCTATTTCTCAGGTCAAACCCTTTAAATGTCGTTGCGGTTTTCCTAACCTTCTCCTGATTCATGGCAATCAGGGCAACACCTATAGCACCGGTAACATCATGATGTGGTGGAACCGTAACATCCTTGGCGGTAATCTTTCGGAAGGCCTCTACAACCGCCTCATTCCAGGCTACCCCCCCCTGAAAGAGTATTCTGTTCCCCACCTTTCGGTCACCGACAACCCTATTCAGGTAGTTATAGACAATAGAATGGGCCAAACCGGCTACCAGATCCTCCCTAGGGGCCCCCTTCTGCTGATGAGAAACAAGGTCAGACTCTATAAAGACGGTACACCTATCCCCAAACCTTCCGGGGGATTTAGATTTGAAGGCATAAATACTAAACTCTTCTTCAATGTTTATATCAAGCTTCTCCGCCTGCTCTTCAATAAATGAACCGGTTCCGGCGGCGCAGACCTTATTCATCTCAAAATCAACCACCGCACCATTATTCAAGGAGATATACTTAGAGTCCTGCCCCCCTATCTCAAATATTGTGTCAACATCAGGGACAAAATGGATGGCGGCCGCAGCCTGAGCGGTAATCTCGTTTTTGATAACATCCGCCCCAACATATTTGCCAACCATATATCGTCCCGAACCGGTAACCCCAACCCCGGCCACTTCTACCCTATCCCCTGTCTCCTGCTCTATCTCCAGCAGACCTCCCGTAACAATATCGAGGGGACGTCCGGCCGTTCTCAGGTAACGGCGGGCCACAATATTTTTATCTTCGTCAATCAGAACAAGATTGGTACTCAGGGAACCTATATCAACCCCCAAAAAGACCTTCTTTTTATCCCCTAACTCGACCCCTTTTATCGTAACATTTGGTTTGCTCGCATTCTTAGATCTGACAAGCGGGGTAGTATCAGAGACTTGGCAACTATTTGGGGGGGGAGACTCCAGTTTGGCTATAATCGTGGCCAAGTCGGTTTGGTTATCCTCCCCCTCCGTAATAAATAGGGAACCTATGGCCCCCATCGTGGTGAAATGTTCAGGAATAATCAGCTCCCCCCTGGCCAAATCTAAGATATCTTCAAAGGCCCTTACCAAACCCTTATTGGCCGCAACTCCCCCCTCAAACATAATCGGTTTATTAAACGGTTTCCCCATCCCAAGGCTTGTCTTGAAACTTCTGGCCAAGGCATAACAGAGGCCGGCCACAATATCCTTTATGGGGCTACCTATCTGCTGAAGATGAATCATATCGCTCTTGGCAAAGACGCTGCAACGGCCGGCAATGCGGGGAGGGTTTTCAGAGGTGAGGGCTATATTGCCAAAATCATTTTCTATATTTATTCCAAGACGGGCGGCCTGCTGATCGAGGAATGAACCTGTTCCGGCGGCGCACATCGTATTCATCGAAAAATCATCAAGGATACTAGTCCCCCTCTTAATGCTCTTTCCGAATATAAGGAGTTTAGAATCCTCCCCCCCCATCTCGATAACGGTTCTAACATCAGGGTATAAGCGGGAAACTGCCTCAGCGTGGGCCATCACCTCGTTGACAAACTTTGCCCCGATCAGTTCGGCGATATGTCTGCCCCCTGTACCGGTAAAGATGAGCCTTCTTATGGAGAGATTGGGATATGTTTTTTCTATATCTTTTACGAGGGACTTGAATACCTTGAGTGGTTCCCCCTTATGACGACGGTAATACTCGGCAACCAAGGCGTTTGAACCATCCAATAGAACGGCCTTAACACTAACGGAACCAATATCAACGCCCAGCAACAATTCTTTATATTTCATCCGACACTTATTATTAAGTTAAGATTCACTCCAAACCCCGGCTCTTTACGACAGAGTAGTAGAAAACATTTTAAAAGGATGATGCGTCAGGTTCTACAGAAAGGGTTCTTCAGGCACTATAGATTATTCTCTTCTCTATAGCAAGGTATTGCCCCCTCTTGGAGGGGGAAATAGTGGGGTGAGCGAGGGGACTTGAACCCCCAACAACCGGAACCACAATCCGGTGCTCTAACCAATTGAACTACGCTCACCACATATATAATGCGCCTGAGAGGATTCGAACCTCTGGCCTACGGATTAGAAGTCCGTTGCTCTATCCAGCTGAGCTACAGGCGCCAAGTAGAATACCTCTACAGAATGGTCAATAATAACATATTAAAATATCCCGAACAAATTAAGATAATATCAGGATAGATTTCCCCTATTTTGGCGACTATGGCCATAAAACTGTTATAATGTCTCATCGCTTTTTTTATACAAAGTTGAATTCAAGATAATAACAAGGCGGCAAGGAGGAAGCGACATACAACCCCCTTATTCCCCGTTAACAAAGGGAGACTCTACTAAAATTCCCCCTTAACAAAGGGGGATAGGGGGTTGTATGTCGAGGAGCTAATGACGAAGCCAACAAAGTTAGCGCTTGAACGCGACTTTGTATAATAGAGTAATAAACAATCTTTTGGTTGTAAACAATTTTAAGCTAATTTTTAATATATTTAATGCGCATACTGGATAAATATATACTTAAGGAACTCTCAAAGGTCTTTTTTCTGGCCCTGTTCATCCTCACCGCCATTCTATTTCTGGAAAAGATAAACTTTCTGGCCGACCTGATACTAAAAAACAATGTCCCTGTCAAAGAGGTCATCCGTCTTCTTCTCTTCTTCTCCCCCTCATTTCTGACAATGACCATACCGATGTCGGTCCTCTTCGCCTCAATCCTTACCTTCAGCACCCTCTCAACGGACAATGAGATTATGGCCATGAGGGCCTGCGGGCTTGGGGTCTACCGTCTTATGGTTCCGGTTCTTATTCTTGCTCTCCTGGCCTATGCGGGAACAAATCTGATAACCCTGAAGATTCAGCCTATAGGGAGCCGTATGTTTGAAGAAACCATGTTTAATATCATGAAATCCAAG
>JAHJSF010000038.1 GCA_018830405.1 Nitrospinota bacterium
CCGGCCTTCGGCCACCCAAGCTCCCCTCCTTGGTTAAGGAGGGGCAGGGGTGGTTGGTTTAAATGGGATGTCTCCCCCTTTGTTAAGGGGGACTCGGACAACCCTATTATAATATTCCCCCTTAAAAAAGGGGGCCGGGGGGTTGTTATCAAGGAGCGCAGACGGGGCAGGTGCGGGCGGAGCGGTTGTGTAGGTTAGATTTAGGATACCTTCTCAAGGCATTCGGCTACCCAAACCTTAATGATAGATTGACGGGGCACGCCCAAACGTCTTGCCTCTTTATCCAACGAACGAATCATCCACAAGGGAAAATCAACGTTAACCCGTTTCTGTTCCTGTTCAGGTCTTCTTGCCTTGGAGACTTCAAGGTATTTGGTAATATCCTCTTTCCCTTCATCAAATTTCTTTTCAAACTCACGAGCTTTCATATATATCAATCTCCTCTTTTCTTGAACGTCTGACTGAGATAATTCTTATCTTGTCATTGCGATAAGTAATAACCCCCGACCAGTGTTCGCCTGATATCTTGCCGATAACCAAAAATCTCAACTCATCAGACGACTTTACCGGAATCTCAATAAAGTCAGAATCAGCCCATATTTCTTGGGCTTGCTTAAAATCAAGGCCATGTTTTTGTTTATTGGCTTCGCTCTTTATCGGGTCGAATTCAAATTCCATGGTACGCTTATTATACCTTAAATACTCCTATGTCAACAGGAGCAACAGATCCCCCTTTGGACAACCCCCTTACTCCCCCTTTGTTAAGGGGGAATATTTCTCGGTGTCTCCGTGTCTCAGTGGTTAAAAATCTTTTCTCAGTTTTGTCCCCCTCACCCTGACCCCTCTCCCGCCGTGGGGAGAGGGGAGTATTTGGAAATCCGGGGACACCATACTTATTTCCCAAATATTTTCTTTCAATAGGCTTGTAGCTGGGATAGTTCAGGTATAATAAAAAATATGTAGTTGTTTTGTTAATTTCATATTGAATAGGGGAGGGAACCCAATGATTAAAGAAGCCATAGGCAGGGTTGTTGAGGGAATAGATCTTGAAGAAGAGGAGATGGTTCAGGTCTTTGAAGAGATTATGACCGGAGAAGCGACTCAGGCCCAGATAGGGGCATTTATAACCGCCCTACGCTTGAAGGGGGAAACCATCTCTGAGATTACCGGCGCGGTCAGGGTTATGCGTGATAAGGCTACCCCGGTCAAGGCGGATATAGATAGGCTGGTCGACACCTGCGGAACAGGCGGTGACGGGAAGGGGACTTTCAATATTTCAACCTCGGCCGCCTTTGTGGCCTCCGGGGCGGGATTGATTGTAGCCAAACATGGTAACCGATCAGTTTCGAGCCAGTCGGGGAGTGCCGATGTCCTGAAGGCCTTGGGGGTAAATATCGAGGCGGATGTTGCCACGGTTGAGCGTTGCCTTGAAGAGGCGGGAATAGGATTTCTCTTTGCCCCCCTTCTCCACGGGGCGATGAAGCATGCCATTGTCCCTAGGAGGGAGATCGGCATACGAACAATATTTAATATCATTGGCCCCTTAACCAATCCGGCCGGTGCGCTATCCCAGGTAATAGGGGTCTACGACTATTCCCTGACCGATTCAATAGCCAGGGTCTTGGATAATCTTGGCAGCCGGCACGTCTTGGTGGTGCATGGTTCCGACGGTTTGGATGAGATAACCTTGACCGGCAAGACACGTGTCTCTGAATTGAGAGGCGGGGAGGTTTATACCTACGAGATGACCCCAGAGGATTTTGGCCTTAAGACCTGCAAACCATCCGAACTGCTTGGGGGAGATCCCGAGAAGAATGCTTCTATCATCCTTGATATCCTGAACGGCGTCAAAGGGCCCAAGAGGGATATTGTCCTCCTGAATGCGGCGGCCGCCATCTGTGCCGGAGGAGTAGCTGATAATATTAGTGACGGAATATCCTTGGCGTCCCAATCCATCGATTCTGGTGAGGCGATGAAGAGACTTGAGGGACTGAGAGCGGTTAGCAACAGTTAACGAAATCTATACGGAGTTGTATTCAAATGATTACAACCCCCTGCCCCCCTTTGTTAAGGGGGAATAAGGGGGATAGGGGGTTGTAGGTTGAGGAGCTGACGACGAAGCCAACACAGTTAGCGTTTGAAAGCAACTTCGTATTAAGGGGCAAATGTTGAAAAAGATAGTAGATGCCAAAAGGGAGGAGTTGAGCCTTCTTAAAGGGAAACGGGGTGTGGCTGAGTTGAGAAGCATGGCCCTTGATAAAGAAGCCCCTCTCAATTTTACCGAGGCGATAAAGAGAAGAGAGTCCGGGGGGACGAGGATTATCGCCGAAATAAAAAGGATGTCTCCATCCAGGGGGATAATCCGTGAGGATTTTGACCCTGTCTCTATCGCCAAGATATACCAGGCGGGGGGAGTGGCGGCGGTCTCCTGTCTGACGGAAAAGAATTTTTTTGGTGGAGATATCGGATACCTTCAGAAAATACGCGGCGAATTAACCGTTCCGCTTCTCAGAAAAGATTTTATAGTTGACGAATATCAGATAGTTGAATCGAGGGCCTTCGGGGCTGATGCCTTTCTCCTCATTGCGGCCATTTTAGACAGAAATCAGATGAAGGAGTATATAGCTATGGGGCGGGAACTTGGCATGGAACCTCTGGTAGAGGTTCATTCCGAAGAGGAACTCGATTTAATTACCGACAGCGGTGCCCTTGTTGTAGGTATAAATAATCGCGACCTTAAGACATTCAAAACTGATGTTGCGGTAACTGAGAGATTGATAGAGCGGTTGGGGACTGGTTATATATCGGTAAGCGAGAGCGGGATATTTAACCGAGACGATATAGAGAGACTTGAGGGGTGCGGGGTAGACGCCTTCCTGATAGGGGAGGCCATTATGCGGGAAACTGATATGGCCTCGAAACTCTCTCAGCTTATTGGGGGATGATGTTTGTTAAATTCACCTTTCATAAAAGGAGATAACTGAATGAAGAAGAAGGTAGCGGTAGTCATGGGGAGCGATTCTGATTACACAATCATGGAAGAGTCAGTCAAGGTGTTGAGAGAGCATAAGGTTGATTATGAGGTGATGGTTACATCAGCTCACCGCACCCCTGAAAGAACAAGGGAGTTTGCCTCCTCGGCCGAGGAGAGGGGGGTCGCTATTTTTATTGTTGGGGCAGGTTGCGCGGCTCATTTGGCCGGAGTTATTGCGGCTGATACGATACTCCCTGTTATCGGGGTGCCTATTGATGCCTCTCCCTTGCGAGGGGTTGATGCCCTATATGCAACGGTACAGATGCCGGGAGGAATTCCGGTGGCCACTATGGCTATAGGCAAGGCCGGGGCTACCAATGCCGCCCTCCTGGCCCTTGAAATACTGGCCCTCCAAGATAGTGGGATAAGGGAGGGACTGCTTCGCCATAGAAAGAATATGGCCGAGGGGGTAGCCAAAAAGAATGAGGCCTTGCAGAGCCGTCTAAAGGGGGAGTAAAAGTGTGCCTTATCTAGAATGGATTATTTGACGTAGGTTTGTTGTTCCGTATCCTATCCAGCTAATATTTTTGCCCGTATGATCCTATCTGGTTTTTGTTTTTCCGAGGAATAGTATGTCTAATGATGTAATCCTCTTTGAGGAACTAAGGAAGGGGGACGAGGTATTTATAAATCACCTCAATAGGCGTGGGATTCTCCTTGAGGCCCCCCAAGGGAAGAAGAAGGTACGCGTTACTTGTAACAGCGTATCCCTTTTGGTGGATGTTTCAAATATAGGTGAGGGGAGCAGACTTCCCCCTAAAGAAAAGAAAACACGCATTTCGGTAACAGTAGATAAGGGGTGCCGAATAATGCAGGAGTGTCCTACCTTTGACCTACACAGATTAACCGTGGACGAGGCAATTGAGAGTCTGGATAAATTTCTCGATTCCGCTATCCTGAATGGGGTCAATGCCGTACGGGTAATACATGGAAATGGTACGGGGAGGCTTAAAAGAGGGGTTAGGGCCTACCTTAAGGGATCTCCATACGTAGCCTTTTTTCATCCTGCCCCTCAACATCAAGGAGGGGATGGGGTGGTTATTGTTGAGTTGATAGAGTAGTTTCCCCCAGGCCCTTAAGTAGTAAATGGGGGAATAGATTAAGGTTAGGATATCTAAATGTTATATGAATATTTTGTAGGGTTGCGGTATCTGAAGGCGAAGAGAAAGCAGACCTTTATCTCGCTCATCAGTTGGATATCCGTGGCGGGGGTGGCTATCGGTGTGGCCGCCCTTATTGTTGTCCTTTCCGTTATGGAGGGGATGCACGAGGGGATACGTGAAAAGATACTTGGGACGTCGTCACATATTGTTATTACAAATAACTATGGCGATATGTCCGATTATCTTGGAGTGATAGACAGGATTAAGGATATTTCCCACATAAAAGCGACTGCCCCTTTTGTTTTTGGGCATGCGATGGCCAATTCAAGCGGCGCCGCTGCCGGTGTTGTAGTTCGGGGAATATCTCCCGAACTTGAGGCGCAGGTTACGCAACTTTCTTCCCATATGATTATGGGGCGCATAGAGTCACTAAACGGCGGAGATGAGGATAGAGTTGTTATAGGGGAGACCTTGGCCGACAATTTTGGGCTTACCATAGGTGACACAATCGAACTGATTTCTCCCTTCGGTCGGGCGACCCCTATGGGGAATATCCCCAAGGTGAAGAAATTTATTGTCTCGGGGATATTCAAGATGGGGATGTACGATTTTGATTCAGGGCTTGTCCTTGTTTCCATACCGGCGGCTCAAAGATTCTTCAATCTCGGGCAGGCGGTTACGGGGATCGAAATAAAGATTGACGATATCTACGAGGCGGGTTTGGTTAGTCAAAAGATAAGCGAGCGGATAGGGTTTTCATACCTGACCAGAGATTGGATGGAGATGAACCGGAACCTCTTTGCTGCCCTCAAGCTGGAAAAGTTTGGAATGTTCGTTATTCTTGTCCTTATTGTTATAGTAGCCGCTTTCAACATAATAAGCACCTTGATTATGATGGTTATGGAGAAGGAGAAGGATATTGCCATACTTAAGTCGATGGGGGCAACACAGAAGGGTATTATGAAGATATTTATGCTGGATGGTATGGTGATAGGGGTAGCGGGGACTCTGCTCGGCTGTCTGATTGGGTATGTCCTGTGCCGTATTATAGGTTCGTATCATTTTATAAAGCTTCCCCAGGATATATATATGATAGATACCCTCCCTGTAACTATGCAGGTTGCCGACTTTGCGGTTGTCTCTCTTATCTCTATTTCGATAAGTTTTCTGGCTACCATCTATCCCTCTTGGAATGCCTCGCGGGTTGATCCGGTGGAGGCCCTTAGGTCTTAGTCGCTTTTTGTTGCTGTGTCCCGCAGGGAGGGAAGGGTTATTTTTTTCTCCTTCGATACATATAGAGAGACAATTTATGTATAATCAAAGGTCGATAGAGGGGGATATCCCTTAAGACGGAGTTGCATTCAAAATGATAACAAGACGGCAAGGAGGAAGCGACGTACAACCCCCTTATTCCCCCTTAACAAAGGGGGATAGGGGGTTGTGGTTGAGGAGCTGACGACGAAGCCAACACAGTTAGCGTTTGAATGCAACTTCGTATAAGAATGTGTGGGCCTTTGTTTCTCTATCCTGTTTTGGTTTCGGCAAGGTATGGTTTTGTAAATCGATAAATATTTTAGTGTGGGTGACATGGTTAGTGTAGGAGAATATCTTAAGAGGGAGAGAGAGTCGAGGGGGGTTACTATTGATGAGATATGTGATACTACTCGGATTGCCAGGCGTTTTATAATTGCCATGGAGCAAGATAATTTTGACCTTATGCCCGGAGACACCCTTATAGTCGGGTTTCTCCGAAATTATGCCAAGGCTATCGGCATTAATGCCGATGAAGTGGTCGGCAAATATTATGCTTATGTTAAGAATAAAAACATCCTTGTCCAAGAAAATGAGATTGCGGACAAGCCAGATGGGTTCGGCCGGCGGAATATCATTTTAGTAGTTGTTGTCTTTATTCTCCTTACCGGGGCATACTTTTTTTCTGACGACCAAGGCGAAAAAAGGGGTGAAGCGGATAGGATTGCGGTTGAAGAATCCCTTTCCTCTATTTATGAGGGGGACGAGTTTAAAGGGGAAGAGGAGAGCTCTGAGGTGTCTTTAGGCTCTGCTGGCGGGATTGTGGCGCCCCCCCCCGAGAAAAAAGTAGCCGCAAAAAAAGAGGAGGTCCTCACGATCAAGGCGAAAGAGGAGACCTGGGTTAATGTTGTGATAGATGGTAACGAGGTGATAGATATCCTCCTTAAGCCTGGGGAGGAGGTTAAGTATAAGGGGAAAGAGAGTTTTCTCTTTACTACCGGAAATCTTCAGGGGATAGAGGTTATGTATAACGGTCAACCATTCTCTTTTGAGGGGAATAAGAAATCAGTATTAAAGAATTACCTTATAAACTCGGCAACCTCGGCCAATCAGTAATGTTTTCTTAATTATATCCTAACGGAGTGGAAAGTAATGGGAACAACAAAAGCCTTGGGAATATTTGGATGGCCTATATCTCATACCCTATCTCCGGCCATGCACAATTTTTCTATAAGAGAATGCGGCTTAGACTATACCTATATCCCCTTTGCTGTTTCTCCCGAGAATCTGGCCAAAGGTGTTGAGGCCATCCGAACCCTTGGTTTTAGGGGGATAAATGTTACCATACCGCATAAAGAAAAGATAATACCTTACCTTGATGAGCTGGATTGCGGGGCCGAACTGATTGGGGCGGTCAATACCGTGGTTTGTGAAGGAGATACCCTCGTTGGTTACAATACAGATGGGGCCGGATTTATAGAATCTCTTAAGGAAACGACCGACACATCTCCGAGGGGGAAACGGGTGGTTATCTTTGGGGCCGGAGGGGCTGCCAAAGGGATTGCAGTTGCTCTCTTGTCCGAGGGAATTGAGGAGTTGATTGTGGTTAATCGGAGTGGAGCCAGGGGGAAGGCCCTGGCCTCTAATCTTAAGACCAATTTTGGGGTTGAGGTGGCGGTAGACTCAATCCCTCTGGCTGAACTATCTGGTGCCCTTATCAATTCGGCCGATATCCTGATTAACGCTACCAGCGTTGGGATGAAAAATGGTGATTCGGATCTTTTTGATTATGATATTATCTCAGAAAAACATATTGTTTGCGATATCGTTTATCGTCCCTTGAATACCACTCTGTTGGAAAAGGCATCCCAAAGTGGAGCTAAAACGGTTAACGGTTTGGGGATGTTGATACACCAGGGGGCGTTGTCTTTTCGCTTATGGACCGGTGCCGGTATGCCGGTGGATAAGGTGAGGAGATTCTTAGAGGAAACCTTAAGGGAGGAACAGGATGGCTAAGATAGACGCATTTTTCAAGCTGATGAATGACCAGGGGGCATCAGATCTGCACATGGTTGCCGGTCAGCAGCCTATACTCAGAATAAATGGCGAGATGGAGAGGGTAAAGTATGACATACTTGAAGATGGGGATCTTAAGCGTCTCCTGTATGAAATTGCCCCTGAGCATAAGATAAAAATATTTGAGGAAACCGGAGACGTTGATTTTGCCCACGAAATTCCGGATGTCTCTAGGTATAGAGCCAACTTTTTTAGACAGAAAAGCGGTATTGCCGCTGTTTTTCGACGTATTCCAAACCAAATTCCAACCTTTGAGGAACTTTCCTTACCTCCTCTGACAAAAAAGATGGCCATGATAAATAGGGGACTTGTTTTGGTTACCGGTCCTACCGGCAGCGGTAAATCTACCACCTTGGCCGCTATGATAGATTATGCCAATAGAAACCGCAAAGGACACATCATAACCGTTGAAGATCCGATAGAATTTGTGCACAAAAGTCATGGGTGTGTTGTCAATCATAGGGAGGTTGGCACGCATACCAGTAGCTTCCGGGCGGCCTTAAGGGGGGCCTTGAGAGAGGACCCCGATATTATTTTGGTTGGTGAGCTTAGGGATCTGGAAACTATTGCTCTGGCCATAGAGGCAGCCGATACCGGTCACTTGGTTTTTGGGACCTTGCATACCCCCAGCGCATCCAGTACTGTGGACAGGATAATTGATGTTTTCCCGGCCAATCAGCAGGGGCAAATACGGGCTACCCTGTCGGAGGCCTTGAAGGCTGTTATAGCTCAAAATATGTTTAGACGGGCGGACGGTAAGGGGCAGGTGGTGGCCTTTGAAGTGCTGGTTAACACCCCGGCCGTTGCCAACCTGATAAGAGAAAAAAAGACCTTCCAGATACCATCTCTCATTCAGACCGGGAAAAAATTTGGGATGATTCCACTTGATGATGCGATATATGACCATATGAAGGCAGGCAGAATTACCCCCCTTGCCGCCTATGATCGGGCGGCAGAAAAGCAACGTTTTTTCCAATTCTTAAAGGAGCCGCCTGATATATTTGGGTAGATTCCAGTTTGTCTTTTTCGGTTTGATAGCTACTTTGATATGTTGTTAATGATATGGGAGTTGTGATATGCGTAAGGCAGAAATAGACTATATACTTGCCACTATAGTCGAAAAATTTCCGGATGCTTCTGATATTAATATTACGGTCGATCGTCCTTTTCAGGTTGAAGATTCGGGTATTTTAAAGGAGGTTTCGGTTAGTCCCTCAATTAAAAATATAACCCCTTTTCAGGCCGAAACAATCGCCCTTAATTTGATCGGTACCGATAGAAAGCTTTACGAAACCTTGATCAGAGAAGGTTCTTGTGATTTATCTTATTATCTTAAGGGGAAGACAAGATTTAGGACCAATATATTTTCTCAAAAAGGGGTTTACTCCATAG
>JAHJSF010000039.1 GCA_018830405.1 Nitrospinota bacterium
CGAGGATTCTCCCTTTACTGAGAACCTTTTCCATCCTCCAGGTGATAACCGCCTCCTTGATCTTTCTGACAGGATTTTTTGAAGGGGAAAGGTAAAGGTTCTTGACCAGCTGCTGTGATATGGTGCTTCCTCCCGACTTGAACTTTCCGGCCTTTATATCCTTCTCCATCGCCTTCTGCATTGCCTCATAATCAAAACCGTCATGCCCCCAGAATTTGTCATCCTCGGCAATAATAACTGCCTTTATCAGATAGGGAGATATCTGCGAGTAGGGGACCCATTTTTGCTGAATCTTATATTTCTTCCCCTTCTTTTTCCATTCCTTCTCCCTATAGGCCATAAAAGCGGTTTTCTTAGGGTTATTTCTTTTCAGCCCCTTAATATTGGGGAAGGTGAAATAGATATAGGCGGAAACAGCGGCCGCTATGCAGACCAGGGCAATAAGGCATATCTTTTCACATCTCTTTTTTTCTATTTTTATTTTTTCCATAGCGGAGTATTCTAACACTCGATTTTAAAAATGGATATCAATATGCGCTAAATTTTACCCCCCATAATTTTACTTGACGAGATGGCTTAAAGGATGGAGACTCTAACTTAATCAATTAAGGATACAAATGGACGATATAACAACCCCGAAATTTATGGCCCTCTCAATAGGATTCCTGCTATTAGTCACGGCCATTATCTTTGATGCCGACGGCTTCATCTTTATTATCGACCACGCCAACCTCCTCTTCCACGAGGCGGGACACCCGATATTTGGAATGTTCGGTCAGACAATGTCCCTCTACGGAGGAACACTGGGGCAGCTTGCAATTCCACTTATTTGCGGCTATGCATTTTTAAAACAGGGTGCAACAGCATCTGTAGCCGTAACCATGCTCTGGTTTTTTGAAAACTTCTTTAACATCGCCAGATATATGGCCGATGCCAGGGCGCATCTCCTGCCTCTGGTCGGCGGCGGAGAACATGATTGGACAAATATATTCAACCGCTGGGGGGTGTTGCCGCACGATGTAACAATAGCCAACTTTGTCCGGTTCCTCGGCTGGGCAGGGCTGATATCAACAATGATTTTTGTGACTTATAAATGGAGGCGACAAGATGGCTGAAGTATCAATGCTGACACGGGTAAACAGTTATTTAAGAACCAAGGTTCCAAGCCCTGTTATCTCTTACAAAAACCTTAGAACCCTTATCGGTATACTCGGTATGCTCCTCCCGGCTGTCTGCTACTTCGGGGGGCGGTTGTTTGCAGGCCTTCCCCTTCAGCCCTCGATAAGTTTCTACTACCACACCAACGTCAGAGACGCCTTTGTCGGCCTATTGGTGGCAGTGGGTATGTTTATGGTTACCTATAGAGGTTATGAGAATATAGACAATATCGTTTCTCACATAATTGGTCTGGCCGCCCTCGGCATAGCCATATTTCCCTGTTTATTCTCAGCAAGCTCCACATCACCGGTCGGCTTCTTTCAGATAAATCCCAAATTATCGAACATAATCCATCTATCTTCAGCAGGGATATTCTTCTTCCTCCTGGCCATGAACTCTATCTTCCTCTTTACCCTGACCGATAAAACGAAAGAGATGAGTGATAACAAGAAGACAAGGAATAAGATATATGTGGCCTGCGGAGTAATTATACTCCTCTGTATCTTGGCCTTGATAGTTATAGGGCTAACTATGGATCAGGCGACCATAGATAAACTAAGCCTCACCTTTTGGCTTGAGATGGTGATGCTGAATGCGTTTGGGATTTCTTGGTTGGTGAAAGGGGAAGCGATTTTCGGCGACTAAATGCGGGTTGCCTTCAAAAGCTAACTGCGTTGACTTCGTCGTCGGCTCCTCGACATAGATAACTATGCCTGTAGCGGCTCCTCCTTGCCGCCTTGTTATAATTTTGAACTCAACTCCGCATTGCTCAGAGCGGCATAAATTAGTAGCCCATCGTTTATCCTCGACTCGTCGTTGCGGCGTACGTCTAATACGCCTCACTCCTCGCCTTCGTCGCGCCTCGGCCTACTTTTTTCTGCCGCTCTATAAAACATTTGAATTAGGCATTTTTAGTATTATCTTAGGCTCATCGCGTCTTAGTGTGGGTAAAATGATGAACTTTATGGGGTATAACGTGTTATTAAACAAAGAGAAAAGAGCTTTTAAAAGGGGTAAAAAATCGGTATGATTTACGGATGGGAAAAAACAGACGATTACTGGA
>JAHJSF010000040.1 GCA_018830405.1 Nitrospinota bacterium
ATAGGAGACACAACCCCTTAGTAAATAAATCTTCGGACACACACCCCTCGCAAATTCTGCATTTATTTTTATAAAAGACTTTTCGCGCAAACAAAAAACTCCATAATCTTAAAAAATTATCAGACAACACATTTTTAATTTTCATTTTTTCAAATATTCTCTATAAGCAAGAGCTATCCCCTCTTCAAGGCCGGTAGATACACGCCAACCCATTCTTTCTATCTTGCTTGAATCTAAAAGTTTGTTGGATGTCCCATCAGGTTTAGTAGGGTCACATTTTATCTTCCCTTTAAAGCCTACAATCTTTTTGACCGTTTTAGCCAATTCGGTAATTGTCACCTCCATACCGCTCCCGATATTTACTGTTTCGTTCCCTTCATGATTTTCCATCAAGAATAGACAGGCATCGGCCAAATCGTCGACATATAAAAATTCCCTTTTGGGGGTGCCGGTTCCCCATATTAGAACATCCGCTAAATTATTAATCTTAGCCTCATGAAACCTTCTTATTAAGGCCGGCAATACATGAGAATTCATTTCCTCATAATTATCATTAGGACCATAAAGATTTGTCGGCATGCAGGAGATAAATTTTGTGCCATACTCTTTGTTGTAAGCCTCGCACATCTTTATACCGGCTATCTTGGCAATGGCATAATATTCGTTTGTAGCCTCAAGTTTTCCATCTAGCAGACACGTTTCCGGCATAGGCTGGGGGGCATGTTTAGGGTAGATACAGGAACTGCCAAGAAAAAGAAGTTTCTTAACTTTATAAAGATAGGCATTGTGAATCAGGTTATTCTGAATCTGGAGGTTTGTATATATAAAGTCGGCAGGGTAAGTACTATTAGCATATATCCCCCCAACCTTGGCGGCTGCCATAAAGACATAGTCGGGCCTCTCTCTTTGGTAAAACTCTTCTACGGCCGACTGATTGGTAAGGTCTAACTCTTTGGATGAATGACCTATGATATTTTCGTAACCTTCCCTCTTAAGCCTTCGGACTATAGCAGAACCAACCATACCATAATGACCGGCTACATAAATCTTGGCTCCCCGATCCATCTTTATGATTCGCTTACTCATGGTTGTGGGAACAGGGGAATATATGTCCGGCATCTTTGAGTGTCTTCTCCTGTTTGGCCAATTCCATGTCATTATTAACCATCATCTCAACCAAACCATCAATATCAACCTTAGCTTCCCATTGCAGCTTTTCTTTAGCTTTAGAGGCATCCCCCAACAAGAGATCAACTTCTGTTGGACGGAAATAGTGTTTATCTGTTTCCACATAGGAATTCCAATCAAGCTCCAGCGCGTTAAAAACCTTCTCGACAAATTCCCTTACCGAATATGTTTTGCCTGTTGCAATGACATAATCCTCAGGCTTATCCTGCTGCAACATCAGCCACATCGCCTCTACATAATCCCCTGCAAATCCCCAGTCCCTTTTGGCCTCAAGATTTCCCAAATAGAGTTTGTACTGCAAACCTAATTTGATCCTTGTCGCCGCACGGGTTATCTTTCTAGTAACAAATGTTTCCCCCCTACGTGGAGATTCGTGGTTAAAGAGGATACCGTTAACCGCAAAGAGGTTATAGGCCTCTCTATAGTTTAAGGTCTGCCAATAACTAAACACCTTGGCAACCCCATAGGGGCTTCTCGGATAAAATGGAGTTGTTTCCTTCTGCGGAACTTCCGTAACCTTCCCATACATCTCGGACGAACAAGCCTGATAATATTTTACGTCATGACTGGTTCTATCCCGATAATCCCTGACTGCATCTAAGAGACGCAAGGTCCCCATTGCATCAATGTCGGCAGTATACTCAGGCTGATCAAAGGAAACCCTTACGTGAGACTGAGCACCAAGGTTATAAACCTCATCAGGTTTAACCTCCTCCAATATTCGGCGCATCCCTGTTCCATCGGACAAATCTCCATAGTGGAGAAACAGTCTTGTTCCCTCCTTGTGGGGATCTTGGTAAAGATGATCTATCCTCCCCGTATTGAATGTTGAAGCCCTTCTGATTATTCCATGTACCTGATACCCCTTACATATAAGAAGTTCAGCTAAGTAGGAACCATCTTGGCCGGTAATCCCCGTAATAAGCGCTTTTTTCATAGTTATATAGCGAATGTAAGTATTAACATTTAAAAACCAAGCCTAATAATATCAAGAAAACCGTTCTCTACCATTAATTCCATCCAAAACATAGCCCCCGGTTACCAATATCCTATTAGGTGACCGCTTCTTCATTTCTTAATCGTAGAAAAATCTTCCGTGGAAATAAACTTTAGTTGTGAGATATCTTCCGAAATATTCTTAACGTCTATCAGATAATCGATATCATCGGCCAGCTCGGCAATATCCATTATGACACCATCTATCCAGCTCTCTCCCACAGGTCCATCTTTCTCCTCGTATATGCCGGAGTAATCAACTCCCCCCTTTTTTAGGGCGAGATAAACAACCTCGGAGGCCTCGTTTAACCCGAATATAGCTATCCTCTTCCCCTGCAGATTGCCCTCCTCAATCTTGTGAGAAACAAGATTTCCCAACTCGCTAAAGATATGATAATTACGGACAAAAAAATCGTAGGCCAGTTTCCCCTTACTCGATATGCCTGAAGGGGTAAGGTGATAGATAACCCTCTTCTTGTTCATGTTGGTTATTTTTACATAACCCCTTTTGACAAGATTTCTGAGGGCATAGTTGACCGAGGCGAGGTTAAGGCCGGTATGTTCCGATATGGACCTCTGCGAAAATTCAGGGTTATCCCCAATAGCCTTCAATATTTGATAGTCAGAGTGTTTTTTTGAATCCATGATTCTGTGTGTGGTAAAAAATTAATTGGTGAGAATTTTACAGCGAAAGAAAAGATAGCGGGGCAGAGGCAGCTCCGCCCTCTCGGTTACATCCACGAAATAAAAGGGAGGCAGCCGTTTAATATGTTAACGTTCATATTTTAAACATTATCTGGGATAAAAGTAAAGGGGTTTAATGTTTCTTCTCCTTTTCTTGGTCGTCCAAAAAAAGGAGGAAAGAAGGGGAGGACTGGATTCCGGGTCAAGCCCGGAAAGACGGGGAGGGGGGGATTAAGCATGTCCTCGAATGCTTTAATCGGGGATGCAGAATGACGGAAAAACAAACTCTGTAGAGTTGGTATCCTAAGTGATTATGGAAAAGAGATATAAGCAACTAAGTCTTGAAGAGCGGCGAAATAGGGGTCAGGAGGAGCGTTTCGTTAGACCTGTTGATTGCTGTGCTATTTTCATCAAAACACGCAGGGCTTCATTGACCGAAGCGTCATCGGGAAACGCTTCGGCCACATCAGGGCTCAGAAGAACAAGATTCGTTCCTTTTTTGTATTCCTCGAAATACTTGCCACGAACGCCCTTGCCAAGGTCTTCTCTCCAATATTCTTTTCTCATTTCTGTATGTTTAACCGTCTTCATATATCTTCCTTTCTTGTCTTGTTGCGCGCCTTGCGCTTATTATTCTTGCTTTTCCACCACGTTCCGTATGAACGACGACCAGCAAGTGATTAACTCCGGAATAGCCAAAAGTCAGGAATCTAGGCTCGCGTACTGAATGGTCGGGGTCGCTGAAAGTTATTGACAGCGGGTCACCAAATACTGTTGATGCCTCATGAAAAGAGATGCCATGTTTTTTGTGGTCTAACATTTATTTTTATATTCCGCGTTTAGGGAAGTTTTATATTACAGCATATGGTTTGTCAAGCGAAATAACTGCTAAGAGCCGGCCCTTGGCCTCATAATAGGAAAGAGGAGATTGAAAGAAGTAGGGGGGAATGGGGGATTAAGCATGCCCTCTGGATTCCCCGATTAAATCGGGGAATGACAAGGGGGTCGGGGAATGACGGGTGAAAAGAATAGTTCAAATCCCTCCTTTGTCATCTCGACTGCAAGAGAACAACCCCCTCAAAATCCCCCTGTATCCCCCTTTTTCAAAGGGGGAGGCTATTGCCAAAGAGGGGACTATTCTGTTATTCAAAAAACTCGGCGGATTAGGCTGGTTTAATACTATATTTTTCTTGGTGGAAATTCCTATCCGACCTCAGGCTAACCGATACCTTAAGCTCCTGTTCAAGCTCTTTAAGGTGATCTTTCTCTTCACTCATGATAAAGTTGGCTACATCAGGGGAGGCCCCAACATTTAATCTATCCTTGCCTGATGTCCGGGAGACACGACGAATCTCACGGAATATCTCGTAGGCAACTGTCGGAACAGATTTAACAACACTTCTTCCCTCGCAGTGGGCGCAAGGCTGACATAATATTCTGGAGAGGGAGTCCCTCGTCCTCTCTCTCGTCATCTCCACCAAACCAAATTCTGATATCTTCATAATATTCGTTTTGGCCCGATCATCCTTGAAGGCATCTTCTAAATCATTAAATACCTTGGCCCGGTTCCCCTTCTTATCCATATCAATAAAGTCGATAATGATAAGTCCTCCAAGGTTTCTCAGCTGGAGCTGGTGGACAATCTCTCGCCCCGCCTCAAGATTGGTCTTAACTATTGTATCCTCCTGATTCTTCTTGCCAACAAATTTCCCGGTATTGACATCTATCGAGGTCAACGCCTCGGTCTGTTCGATAACCAGGTATCCTCCGCATTTGAGCCAAACCTTTTTATTCAGGGCCTTCTCTATCTCCTTCTCTATCCCATAGGCGTCAAAGATAGGTTCAGGTTTGTTATACATCTCTATCCTGTCCCTTATTTCGGGGATATATTTGTCGGCAAAGGAGGCGCATTTTTCATATTCTTCGGCTGAATCGATGACCATCAAGTCAACCTCTCTGGTAAAGAGGTCTCGTATGGCCCTCAGGGAGAGGTCGAGATCGGGGAGAACCAGTGCAGGGGCCTTGGCAATTTCAGCCTTTTTCCTGATATCCTCCCACATCCTCTTCAGGTAGTTTATGTCGGCTATGAAGTCCTCCCAGGGATGCCCTGCGCTGACTGTCCGGACAATAAAACCTGCCCCCGGCGGCTGGAGCTCGGTCATAATATCCTTAAGCCTTCTCCTCTCCTTCTCATCCTCAATCTTCCTCGATACCCCAACCTGACTAACCGTCGGCATGAAAACCATATATCTCCCGGGGAGGGTGATGTATGAGGTAATCCTAGCCCCCTTTGTTCCCAACGGGTCTTTGGTTACCTGCACCAGGAGTTCATCCCCCTTTTTTATAATATCTTCTATTCTAAGGTTAGATTGAGACCCCCTGATTTCTATCTCATCTGGGGCATCCTCCCCCACCCTCTCAGCAATCCTTTTCATCTTCTCGCTGTCGGATGACATAACCTTATTGGCGGTATCTATATCCCCCACATGGAGAAAACCGGCCTTCTCGAGGCCAATATCAACAAAGGCAACCTGCATACCGGGGAGGACTCTGATGACCTTCCCTTTATATATATTCCCGACAATGCCCCGCTCCCTCTTCCTATCTATAAAAAGCTCTCTAACAACCCCTTTTTCGAGGATAGCCAGCCTATCCTCACACCCGTTTGCGTTAACTATAATCTCAAGTGACATCTTTCCCCCTTTTTCATTTCCATTCGACACCTATCTTTTTGATGCCTTTTATATTGTAGTGGCATTCTCCCCCGATTATCCCTTCTATCGCCTCATTCGGCTTAACCATGCTCTCCCCTATACGGAGGAGAAGGATATCGACATCCACCAATTTCTTATCTATTAGGGTGACATTCAACGAGCCTATCAGAGGGGCTACGTTGATCCTTTTCACCTTTCCTTTCTTTTTTCTCTCGATAAATATATCATCTTTAGAGGAATAATTTTCCACTATTTCTCTCAGCCGCTCGGGCGACTCAGTTTCTATCCGAATCAGAAACCTGACCCCGCCGATATCTTGCAGTATAGAACCGTATCCGCCGGTTAATAGATTCGCCTCCAATATCTTAATCCCCGCGGGGAGCGTCCCGTTAAGAGACCCCAGCAACTTTTCGGGGGAAACAAAATCGCCTATCTGAATATCAACATATTCACAAATACTCTCAACCCCTACCGGAAGGGCCAGCCCAAACGATATCTTCGGATGGGGATGGAAACCTTGCGAATGAGACACCGGAAGCCCACACCTTCTCAAGGCCCTGTAAAAGAGTCTTCCTAACTCAAGATGAGAGATATAGCGGCAATTATCCACCTTCTCATACTTAAGACGATAGGAGAATGAGACGACAGGGCTATGGCTTAATAGGGGGGTATCTACACAAACATCCTCGGTCTCTCCCCGTTTTAAGGTAGGGCAACTATCCTTATCCATGATGCCGCAACCGGAACATTGGCCGTAACGGCAATCATCGGTAATTATCTCCCCCATCCCCTTCTCGTACTCAGACCTAAGATACTTGGCCGAAACCCCAGACTCTATATGACTCCAGGGGAGGATGGCATCCAATTCTATATCCCTCTCGGCATACCATTCAGGGGCAAGATTGGCTGCCTTAAAAGAGTCTTCCCATATTCGATAGTTAAACCTTTCCGACCAGCCGTCAAATGAACACCCTCTCTCGACTGCTTCGGCTAAGACCTTCCCCAGCCTTCGGTCGCCCCTGGCAAAGACCGCCTCCAAAAGGCTCATCGAGACATCGTGCCACTTCATATTCAGCCTTCTCCCCCTCAGCCTCTTCTGGAGAAGATTATGTATCTCTCTAAAATAATCCCTCTTTCTCTGTCCCACCCACTGAAATGGGGTATGGGCCTTGGGGACAAATGAAGATATGCTGACCGAGATAGTCTCTATCTTCTTTTCATCCCTTAGTATCCTATAACAGAGGTCGGCAATATTCTCTATCTCCTCGATGGTTTCGGTCGGGAGGCCAATCATAAAATAGAGTTTGAGGGAAATCCAGTCAGCCGCGGCTATATGTTTGACCGCCCCCAGGATATCCTCATCGGTAATCTTCTTATTGATAACCCTCCTCAATCGGGGAGAAGCAGCCTCAGGGGCAATTGTAAACCCTGTCTTGCGCACCTTCTTAATCTCTTCCAATATCTCCCCCTTTATAGTGTCAGGACGGAGTGAGGGGAGGGATATAGAGGTCATATCATTACTGTGGGAGGCCATAACATTGCAGAGTATCGGCATAATAGACGAGTTATCCCCAACACTCAAACTGCTTAGAGAAACCTCTTCGTAACCAGTATTTTTAATAGACTCATCAACAAGCCTAAGAACCTCTTTGGGGCTTCGCTCTCTGGCCGGGCGATAGATCATCCCCGCTTGACAGAAGCGGCACCCCTGAGTACAGCCTCTGTCTATCTCAACCGAAATCCGGTCATGAATCAGGGAGGCAAAGGGGACTACCTGAGAGGTCGGATAGGGGGCATCGTTCAGGTCTTTGACAAACCTCTTCCTTATCTTCTCATACCCCTTCTTAAGAGGTTTAATCGCCTTGATACCTCCATCGGCGTTATAGGAGATGTCGAAGAAGGAAGGGACATAGACACCCTCAATCTCGGCCAGGGTATCAAGCATTTCGGCCCGATTGGCCTTGTCACCCTTTAATCTCTTGTAGCCCTCAATAATCTCTCCGATTACCTCTTCCCCCTCCCCGATTACAAATATATCGAAGAAATCGGCCAGTGGTTCCGGATTATAGGCACAGGGGCCGCCACCAATAATAAGGGGATAGGTTTCGTCACGCTCGGAAGACCTGAGGGGAATTCCCCCCAGTTTAAGCATCTTCAGAATATTGGTATAGCTGAGTTCATACTGAAGGGTAAAACCGACAATATCAAACTCCCAGAGGGAGATTCTATTTTCAAGGCTGCGGAGCGGTTCGTTGGCTGCAATCAATTTTTCCTCAAAATCAAAGTCAGGGGAAAAGAAGCGTTCGGCCAAGGCATCTGGGCGTTCGTTGATTATGGAGTAGAGAACCTTAAGACCCAGATTGGACATCCCTATCTCGTAGAGATCGGGGAAGGCCAGGGCGACTTTAACCTCTGCCTGGGCAGGGTCTTTGACACAAGCATTGACCTCATCCCCAATATACCGCGACGGGTGCTGGACTTCACTGATTATTCTACTGTAAACATCTTGCATTATAAATTATCTTTGGGTCTTCGTGTCTTAGTGTGGGTCATTTTATCCTATTCTCACTCTTTGGCAATAACCTCCCCCTTTGGCCTATCCCTCCCTTTGGCACCCCCACCATAATCCTCCCCCCGCTGCGAGGCTGTATTGTAACCCTTTTTATCGTCATTCCGCACTTGATGCGGAATCCAGAAAGTCAATAAAATC
>JAHJSF010000041.1 GCA_018830405.1 Nitrospinota bacterium
GCCCGGGGATAATGTAAGCATAGAGGGGGAGTTGATTACCCCTATAGCTATGACCAAGGACCTGCGTTTTGCAATCCGTGAAGGTGGAAGAACGGTTGGCGCAGGCGTTATCAGTGAGGTGATTGAATGAGGGAGATTATTCAGCTTGCCTGCTTAGAGTGTGCTCGCAGAAATTATTCTACGACCAAGAATAAAAAGAAGACAACTGAGCGGCTTGAGCTGAAAAAATATTGTAAATTTTGCCGCTCTCATACGCTACATAGAGAGACTAAATAGAGCGGAAGATGTCCGTTAGGCCAGTAGCTCTAACGGCTAGAGCACCGGACTCCAAATTCGGGTGTTGGAGGTTCGAATCCTCCCTGGCCTGCTAACTAAATATATTGTGATTGGTATTTACATTGAAAAAGTTTGATGATCTGGTAGCTTTTCTTAAAGAGGTTAGGGCCGAAGGACGTAAGGTAGTCTGGATTGATAGAAGTCAGACGGTGTCTGCGACTATTGCCGTGCTATTTGCGGTTTTGTTGATAGGGTTTTATCTTGGCATAGTCGACGTTGCTTTGTCGAAGATTGTCCAGAGGATTATTCATTAATCGTGTTGCCGGCTTTTGCCTGTATATAGAGTAGGATTATAATTTCCGATGAGTTTTGATTCAGATAAGAAGTGGTACATCATACATGCCTATTCAGGACATGAGGCTAAGGTTAAGACCCTGCTTGAGGAGAGGATTAAGCGTGCGGGGGTAGAGGATAGGATTTCCCAGATTTTATTGCCGGTTGAAGATGTTGTGGAGATAAGGAATGGGAGAAAGAAGATAACCAGCCGAAAGTTTTTCCCCGGATATCTCTTGATAGAGATGGAGATGGATGAAAACCTTTGGTATCTAATCAAAGAAACTGCCAGTGTTACCGGCTTTTTGGGAGGTAACAAACCGGTTCCATTAGATGAGGCTGAGGTCAAAAGGTTGGTCGATAGAATGAAGGGCTCTGAAGAAAAACCGACCCATAAGGTTGCCTTTGCTGAAGGGGAGAGTGTTCGTGTTATCGATGGTCCGTTTGCTAACTTTACCGGTTCTGTAGAGGATGTAAACATGGATAAGGGGAAGGTCAAAGTCATAGTTAGCATATTCGGCAGGGGGACACCTGTGGAATTAGATTTCCCTCAAGTGGAAAAGATATAGTCTTTAGTTGGTCTATTTAAGATTGTGTGCAATCTGTAACATGGAGTTTTAAGATATGGCGCCTAAGAAGGAAGTTACCAAACTGATAAAGTTGCAAATCCCGGCTGGTCAGGCCAACCCGTCCCCGCCTGTCGGGCCGGCACTTGGTCAGCATGGTGTTAATATAATGGAGTTTTGCAAGGCCTTCAATGAACAAACGAAGGGGGAGATGGGGACCATTACGCCGGTTGTTATATCGGTCTATAAAGATAGATCCTTTTCCTTTGTTACAAAGTCCCCACCGGCAGCTGTTTTAATTAAACAAGCCGTTGGCATAGTAAAGGGATCAGCAGAACCTAACAAGAATAAGGTTGGCCAGATAACTATGGCCCAACTTAAGGAGATAGCAACCAAGAAAATGGCAGATCTTAATGCCGTTGATATGGATGGGGCTATCAGAATTATAGGCGGAACGGCCGTTAGTATGGGTGTAACAATTAAGGATTGACAAGGGTTGCGCCATTAAATTCTTGGCTACTCAGTTAAACAGCGTTGGGTTGTTTTGCTTGAGGAGTGGTAAGGTTATTTAGTGACGTGCTTTTATTTTTTCAGGTGATTTTAAGATGAAAACACATGGTAAGAGATATATTTCTGTAGCGGAAAAGATTGAGCCGGGCAAAAAGTTCTCTTTTGAAGAAGGAACCAAAAAGATTAAAGAGGTTGGTCCTGCCAAATTCGATGAGACATTAGAGATAGCGGTTCGTTTGGGGGTCAACCCCGCTCATGCCGATCAGATGGTTCGTGGAACGGTTGTTCTGCCGAGTGGAACAGGAAAGACTGTTCGAGTCTTGGTCGTTGCCCAGGGAGAAAAGCTTGCTGAGGCTACAGCCGCAGGGGCTGATTTTGTGGGTTCTGAAGACATGATTGAAAAGATGAACAAAGGATGGCTTGACTTTGATGTTATTGTGGCTACCCCTGACATGATGGGGGCTCTTGGTAAGCTGGGTAAGGTGTTAGGACCGAGAGGTTTGATGCCTAACCCAAAGTCAGGAACGGTTACATTTGATGTAGCTTCAGCGATTAAGCAGATTAGAGAGGGTAAAATAAACTTCCGCGTAGATAAAGGAGGTGTTGTTCACGCTATCTTAGGTAAGGTAAGTTTTGAGCATGTAGATATTATGGCTAACACCAAGTCTCTGCTTGAGGCTCTTGTTAAATTGAAGCCTTCTTCCGCCAAGGGTAGGTACATAAAGGGAATAGCCCTTTCGACTACCATGGGGCCAGCAGTGAGGCTTGATGAGGTTGAAATATCTAATATGCTTAGAGTTTCTTGAGTTGGTTTGTTAAGGACTAACATACCTGTTTTTTGTTAAATAATTATAAAGGAGGATAAATTGCCTACCGAGGCGAAGCTTAGAACTGTTGATGAATTGAGGGAAAAGTTTTCAACGGCCCAAAGCGTTATTTTTGCTGAATATAGTGGTTTGAATGCCTTCGAGATTGGCGAGTTACGTCGTCAGCTCAGAGATGCCTCCAGCGAGCTTTGTGTCGTTAAGAACACATTGGCCCGCAGGGCAGCTGAGGGGACACCTCTTGAATCGGCCGTTGCGTATTTTAGGGGAAGTTCTTCAGTCGTCCTTAATTATACAGATTCTACCGATCCTATGAAGGTTATGGTTAAGTCTGCTAAAGATTTAGAGAAACTAAATCTTAAGGGAGGGCTGATTGCCGGCAAGGTTCTCTCGGCTGAAGAAGTAAAGAAGGTATCTGAGCTTCCGTCGAAAGAGGTTCTTATTGCCCAGTTACTGGCTACCATGAATGCCCCGGCTACAAACTTTGTTGGTGTATTGTCCGGTGTTATTAGAAAGTTGCTAGATGCTTTAAAAGCCATAGAGCAGAAAAAACAGTCGTAAACAGTACTGATAAAGTGGTCTGGATATTGTTAGATTGAGGTCTTTTTTATTGATTAATGTTTTGCATTGTCCGAACGGATGGTGTGATTAAGATTAACCTGATGACCATAGATTGGTCATTCGTAAAATTCAAGGAGAGAAGTTATGTCAGGAGCGGTAAAAATTGCTAAAAAGGATGTTGTATCTTTTATAGAGAGTATGTCTGTTATTGAGCTTTCTGAGTTTGTTAAAGAGTTAGAGGAAAAATTTGGTGTGTCCGCTGCCCCTGTTGCCATGGCCGGGGTTGCTGCTGTTGTCAGCGGGGAAGCTGTTTCTGATGAACCCAGCACTGTTTCTGTTATTTTGGCCGCTGCCGGAGATAAGAAGATACAGGTAATTAAGGTAATTAGAGAGATAACAGCGCTCGGCCTTAAAGAGGCCAAGGATCTTGTTGACGGTGCTCCAAAGCCTGTGAAGGAAGGGATCGAGAAGGCTGAGGCCGAGGCGATTAAGGCCAAGCTTGTTGAAGTTGGGGCTACCATAGAAATAAAGTAATTACCTGTATGAACGGCTTCTAACCTGTTTTTATAAGTTGATATATATTTTTAGGCCCTTTTCGCGGGGGGAACTGTTCCCTCATGCGGAAAGGGCTCTATTCAGGTTATGCATCCAAGCTCATACAATTCCTTGAAATAGTTCCCAGTAAGGAGATTAATACAAAATGAACAATAGTTCGCCGTCATCCCCAAGAAACCGCATAGAGCGGACCGATTTTGCCAAGATTAGCTCTATTGTGGACATTCCGGATCTTATAGAGATACAGAAGAGCTCTTACGAACGTTTCCTGCAAAAGGATGTTAATCGTGAGCGCCGTGATAATGTTGGGCTGCAAGAGGTGTTTAATAATGTGTTCCCTATATACGACTACAATGGATTGTCATTTCTTGAGTTTATAGGATACGAAATTGGTATATGGTGGTGCGGTTGCGGCGAGTACTCCGGTTGGGGTGGAGATGGGGTTGTCTGCTCTAAGTGCGGCAAAAAGGTGCAGTACAAGGAGAAGTATACCATAGAGGAATGTGCTGAGAAGGGGATTACTTATGCCGCTCCTTTAAGAATTGTAGTTCAGCTAGTTACCCGTGAGAGAGATAAAGACGGGGTTGAAAATATAAGGGAGATTAAGGAGCAGAAGGTATATTTGGGTGAAATCCCCCTTATGACCGATACCGGTACGTTTGTAGTCAATGGGACGGAACGGGTTGTTGTAAGTCAGCTGCACCGTTCTCCCGGTGTCTTCTTTTTGCATGAAAAGGGGAGTAAGGCCAAGACAGGTAAGGCAATACATGCGGGGCGCTTGATTCCTTATCGTGGCTCTTGGCTTGATTTTGAGTTTGATTCTAAAGATATTCTTCATGTCAGGATAGATAGACGCCGTAAGCTCAATGTCTCTGTGTTTTTGAAGGCCCTAGGTTTTACAACCTCAGAATTGCTCAAGAAATTTTATCCTGAGATAGAGATTACCTACGATAAAAAGAACAATGATTTTTTTATAGCTTCTTCCAATATCTTTGCAGATATGAAGGCCAAGGATGACATTAATGACCCAGCCAGTGGGGAGGTCATTATTAAGGCCGGTAGAAAGTTTAACAAAAGGGCGATCAGAAAGCTTGAGAATGCCAAGATAAAGAAGATACCTGTTGAGGTTTCCGATATAGTCAACAGGATTATAGCTTCCGATTTGGTGGATTCAGATACCGGAGAAATACTCCTTGAGACCGGACAGAGAATTAGTGAGGAGAATGTTAGTCTCCTGAAGGATAGCGGCGTTAAGACCTTTGCTATCTTTGATATTGACGAGAGAGCCGGAGAGGGATGCTTGAGAGAGACCCTCTTGTCTGACAAGTCTTCTTCTAAGGAAGAGGCCTTAAAAGAGATATATAAGAGGATGAGACCGGGTGAGCCCCCCACGGAAGAGGCGGCTAGGCTTCTATTCGAGGGGATGTTCTTCAATCCTAAGAGATATGATCTCTCCTCTGTCGGCAGGATGAAGCTGAATAAGAAGCTCGGTTTGGATATTCCGCTTACTGAAAGATTGCTTACCCCCGAGGATATTCTAAGGTCGGTTAAGTATCTCCTTGACCTTAGAAAGGGAATCGGTGAGGTTGACGACATAGATCATCTCGGAAACAGGAGGGTCAGATCTGTAGGTGAGTCTATGGAAAACCAGTTCCGCCTCGGTATGGTCAGGATGGAGCGTGTGATTGTAGAGAGAATGAGCGTTCAAGATATAGACACCTGTATGCCTCAGGATCTTATCAACTCCAAGCCGGTAACTGCTGCCATAAAAGAGTTTTTTGGGAGCAGCCAGCTTTCACAGTTTATGGACCAGACTAACCCACTTTCTGAGATTACCCATAAGAGGAGACTTAGTGCCCTCGGACCGGGCGGGTTAACCCGCGAGAGGGCAGGGTTTGAGGTTAGAGACGTACATCCGACTCACTATGGGAGGATATGTCCTATCGAAACACCTGAAGGACCTAATATCGGTTTGATCGCCTCTCTCAGCACCTATGCCAGGGTCAATGATTTTGGCTTCATAGAGGTTCCATACAGGAAGGTTAAGGATGGGCTTGTTTCCAAAGAGGTTGTTTACCTTTCTGCCATGGACGAGGGGAATGTTGTTATGGCCCCGGCCAATGCCGAGTTGGACTCTAAGGGACACTTTGTTTCTGAAATTATATCTGCCCGAAAGGGGGGAGATTTTGTCAACGTGGCCCCTGACGAGATAAACTATATGGATGTTTCCCCGAAGCAGCTTGTTAGTGTTGCGGCTTCGTTGATTCCTTTCTTGGAGCATGATGATGCTAACAGGGCCCTCATGGGGTCTAACATGCAGAGGCAGGCTGTTCCTCTTCTTCATACCGAGGCCCCTATTGTGGGTACAGGGATGGAGAGTAAGGTCGCCCGAGACTCAGGTGCCTGTATTGTGGCCAAGCATAAGGGAGAGGTTCTGAGTGTAAGTGCCAGACGCGTTATTGTTAGGTATGATTTGGGCCAGGGGGAGTCGGTCGTTGAGGTTCATCCCTGTATAAAATATGCTAGATCTAACCAGAATACCTGTATAAATCAGATTCCGGTAGTCTTGCCTGGTGATAAATTTGCCAAGGGGGATGTGCTGGCTGATGGGTCTTCTACAGACAGAGGTGATCTTGCCCTGGGGCGGAATGTTATGGTTGCCTTTATGCCGTGGGAAGGCTACAACTATGAGGATGCGATAATAATCAGCGAAAAGCTTGTTAAGGATGACTATTATTCCTCCGTTCATATTGAAGAGTTTCAAGTTGAGGCGAGAGAAACCAAACAGGGAAGGGAAGAGATTACCCGTGATATCCCTAATGTAGGGGAAGATTCTCTTAAGGATATGGATGAGAGCGGAATTATACGTATAGGGGCCAGAGTTACACACGACGATATACTGGTTGGTAAGGTAACCCCTAAGGTAGAGACACTCCTCTCTCCCGAGGAAAAGCTTCTTAAGGCAATATTCGGTGAGAAGGCCGGCGAGTGGAGGGATTCGTCTTTACGTGTTCCTCCGGGTGCCGAGGGCATTGTAACTGATGTCCAGATCTTTTCGAGAAAGGGAGCCGACAAGGATAAGAGGGCCAAAGAGATAGAGGAGGATAGAATTGTCTCCATAAAAAATGATGTTAATGAGCAGATTCGGTTTATCAAGGATGATGCGGCCGAGCGGATAAAAAAGCTTGTTATCGATAAAAACCTATCTAATGAGATAAAGAAAAAAGGGATTAATATCCCCAAAAAGAAGAAGTTAACAGGGGATATCTTGGCTGGCCTCTCCTATGATGAGCTTGCCTTGGTTAAGGTGCCCGATAAGGATGCCATGTCTCAGATAGATGTTGTTGTTGAGACAGTGGAAACAAGGGTTGCCTTACTCAATAATGCCTTGGAGGATAAGAAGGCCCTAATCAAGAAGGGGGATGAGCTTTCTCCTGGGGTTATAAAGTCTGTTAAGGTTTTTGTCGCCATGAAGAGGAAGATAAAGGTCGGAGATAAAATGGCCGGCCGTCATGGTAATAAAGGTGTGGTTTCCAGGGTTGTTCCCGAGGAAGATATGCCATTTATGGATGATGGAACGCCGGTTGACATTATATTGAATCCCCTCGGAGTTCCGTCAAGGATGAACGTTG
Source organism: Nitrospinota bacterium (assembly GCA_018830405.1). Taxonomy (GTDB): domain Bacteria; phylum Nitrospinota; class Nitrospinia; order UBA9942; family JAHJSF01; genus JAHJSF01. The sequence goes on from JAHJSF010000041.1 coordinate 7,258, forward strand.
GACAGATACTGGAGACATACCTTGGTTTGGCCGGGAAAAAGCTCGGCAAGTATTATGCTACCCAGGTATTTGACGGTGCCAAGGAAGAGGAGATAATGGACCTCCTCAGAGAGGCCGGTTATGATGGTTCCGGTAAGGTACAGCTTTTAGATGGCAAGACAGGTAAGCCGTTTGCCCAGAAGACCGTTGTTGGGCAGATATATATGCTGAAGCTTCATCATCTGGTAGACGATAAGATTCATGCCAGATCAACCGGTCCCTACTCCCTTATTACCCAGCAGCCGCTTGGAGGTAAGGCCCAGTTTGGAGGACAGAGGCTGGGAGAGATGGAGGTTTGGGCCCTTGAGGCCTACGGAGCCGGGCATACTCTTCGAGAGATGCTTACGGTTAAATCGGATGATATTGAAGGAAGAAGGCGGATGTATGAGTCTATTGTAAGGGGAGATGATACCTTACAAGCGGGGATGCCGGAGTCTTTTAATGTTCTCGTTAAGGAAATGCAGAGCCTATGTCTAGATGTAGAGCTTGTTAAGGATAAAAAATAACCATAAGTTGCAATCTTGGCCATTTTAGGTCGGAATTATCTGCTGGTGATTCTGCCGATTTAAAATGGCTCATTATAATAAACCAGTAAATGGTAGGAGGACTAAAATTGGACAGTTTTTACGATCTCTTTGACAAAGGACACTCTAGCCCGTCCTTTGATGCTATAAGCATAAAGATAGCCTCGCCTGAGAAGATACTTTCTTGGTCATCCGGGGAAGTTAGGAAACCGGAGACGATTAACTATAGGACTTTTAAGCCGGAGCGTGACGGACTCTTTTGCGGCAAAATATTCGGCCCGGTAAAAGACTGGGAGTGTATCTGCGGCAAATACAAGAGAATGAAGTACAAGGGGGTAGTCTGCGAAAAGTGCGGCGTTGAGGTAACACTTTCCAAGGTCAGACGTGAGAGACTTGGCCATATCGAATTGGCCAGCCCTGTCGCCCATATATGGTACTACAAGGGGCTTCCGAGTAGAATTGGCAATCTGCTTGATATGTCTATTAAGGATTTGGTTAAGATCCTTTATTTTGAAAAATATATAGTCCTAGAGGCAGAGGATGATATCCCTGAGAAGAAGATTAAAAAGGGAAACCTTATTACCGAGGAAGAGTATATAGAGTTTGAAGAGCTATACGGCGATAGTTTCAGGGCCGGTATGGGAGCTGAGGCCATAGATGAGATGTTGCGTACCCTCGACTTAGAACAATTGTCGGTCGAGTTGAAGGAGCAGCATGCCAATACATCCTCCGTCCAAAATAGAAAAAAGATTATCAAGAGGTTGAAGCTGGTAAATGATTTTTTGTCCTCGTCAAATAAGCCGGAGTGGATGATATTAAAGGTCATTCCGGTTATACCTCCCGAGTTGAGACCGTTGGTTCCTCTCGATGGCGGACGTTTTGCCACCTCTGACCTTAATGACTTATACAGAAGGGTTATCAATCGGAATAATCGCTTAAAGAGACTCCTTGACCTTAAGGCCCCTGAAATGATTATCAGGAATGAAAAGAGGATGCTCCAGGAAGCGGTCGGAGCCTTGTTTGATAATGGACGCGGCGGACATACCCTCAAGGGAGCCAACAAGAGGCCATTGAAATCTCTTAGCGATATGCTTAAGGGAAAGCAAGGCCGATTTAGACAAAACCTGCTTGGTAAAAGGGTCGATTATTCGGGACGTTCGGTTATCGTTGTTGGTCCGGAACTCAAGTTCAACCAGTGCGGACTGCCTCAAAAGATGGCTATCGAACTCTTTAAACCCTTTATCTTCTACAAGTTATCCAAAAAGGGGATTGTTACAACCATAAAGAGTGCTAAGAGGATGGTCGATAGCAGTGCCCCCGAGATATGGGAGGTTTTGGAAGAGGTCGTTAAGGAGCACGTTGTTCTCTTAAACCGAGCCCCGACATTGCATAGATTAGGGATTCAGGCCTTCCAGCCTGTTTTGGTGGAGGGGAAGGCCATTAGGCTCCATCCTATGGTTTGTACGGCCTTTAACGCCGACTTTGACGGTGACCAGA
>JAHJSF010000042.1 GCA_018830405.1 Nitrospinota bacterium
GGGGGGGGAGGGGAAACAACCACTTGAATACCTCCTGAAGCGGGGGATGAGTAAAGAAAGCCTAGAAAGATTTAATATCGGCTATGCGGGACGGGGGGGAGATAGTCTGCAAAGATATCTTCAGCAAAGGAATATACCCCTTGATATACAGGACAAGGGGGGATTGGTTAGGAAGAATGAATCTGGTGTGGGGTATAGAGACCGTTTTAAAGGTCGTATTATCTTCCCCATAAAAAATGAGACCGGACAGGATGTTGGTTTGGGAGGGCGGATTATTGAGACCGACTCCAAAAGGCCAAAATACCTCAATTCTCCCGAAACACTTGTCTATAAGAAGAGAGAGATATTATATGGCTTGGACCTGGCCAAAGAATTTATACGCAACGAAAAACAGGTCGTAGTTGTTGAAGGATACATGGACCTGATTTCATTATTTCAGGCCGAGGTGAGAAACGTTGTGGCCACGTCGGGCACGGCCCTTTCTCCAGAACATGTAAAGTTGCTGAAGAGGTATGCCGATTCAGCAGTAATTATATTTGATGGCGACCAGGCCGGAATAACGGCGGCCCAAAAGGCGTCGCTGATGCTTGGTGACGCAGGGATAAAGGTTAGGGTGGCGGTATTACCCAAAGGGGATGACCCCGACACCTTCATAAAAAAAGTAGGCAAAGATGGATTTTTAGGGTTTGTTGAAAAGGCCCTTCCCCTTATGGAGTATATAGTAGCCCAGTCGATAGCAGGGAAAGCGGTCGAGACAATAGACGACAAGGTTGTCGTTGTAGAATCACTAATCCCTTATTTAGATAAGTTGGAAAACTCTGTAGAGCGTAATCATTATGTCCATATGATTGCCGACAGGTTATCCGTTTCGGAAGTCTCAATCCGGGAGGAGCTGGAGAAGAGGAGAAGAGGCAGCCGGAAAAAGGATTGGCTTAAGGAGGATAAGGGGTCAAAATATCCCAACCGAGCAGAAAGGGACTTAATCGGTTTAATGTTGGCCGACTTCTCCTCGGTTGCCAAGATAAAGGATGGTATTGGGGTTGAGGAATTTGGGGATGCCCTTTTAAGGGAAATCGCCGAGATGGTCTACAGCCTAAGTTCAGCCGGAGAAATAACGGTCGGCCAGCTTCTCGACAACCTTAAAAGCGACGAGGCGAAGAGATTGGTTACCGAGGCGGCGGTTCAGGCCGTTGACTACCAGGATATCGGCAAGGCTATAGATGATTGCCTGAGGGATATAAAGAGGAAGAGGGAAAATTTGCCTGGTCAGTGGAAAACCGCTGACAGTAAGTATGAAAGGGTAAAGGTTCTTAAGGAACAGTTAAAGACGCTAAAAGGGACAGATAACAGCAAGATACACTGACAGCTAATTTTAGAAATTAAGTAAATAAAAAAATATCAGCCCTCAACAGGGCCTGGTTCAAATTTAAACAACAAGGGGAGAATATGCCGAAAAGATCTCAAACAACAGAGGTAAACAGACTGATTAGTATAGGAAAAGAGAAGGGGTTTCTAACCTACGACGAAATTAACGATCTCCTCCCCCCTGACCTAGTTTCTCCTAAACAGATAGATAGCATTGTTACTATTTTGGGAGACTTGGATATAGATATCATCAACTCCGACAAGGGGGAGGATGTAAACTTCACCTTTGACAAGGGAATAAATAATAAATCGGATGAAACAGAAGATGAGGACAAAGAAGAGAAAGAGGTAGAAGCAGAGGAAGAAAAAGAAGATGACCATCTCTCCTCGGACGACCCCGTAAGGCTCTACCTTAAGGATATGGGGGCAGTATCTCTGCTGACCAGGGAACGAGAGATTGTGATTGCCCAGAAGATAGAAAACGGAGAAAACGATATACAGGACTATGTCCTAAATTGTCCCATAACCCCTCAAGAGGTGGCGGCTATCTGGCACAATAAGGTGGAGAGCCATAATCTTAAAATCAGTCAGTTCATCAATCATCCTGAAGATGAAGACGACAGCGATAACGAAAATGAGGAGGAGGCAGGTCCTATATCTGAAGAGTCCCAGAAAATTATTTATAAAAATGTTTGGGCCAAGGTTAAGAAGCTTGAGGCAACCATCACGCGCCTTTCCACGATACGGGAAGAATTTAAGGAAAAGGGGCTTGATGATAAAAAACTCAAAAATCTTCAAAACAGGGAAACTAATGCCAAAAAGAGCATAATGGAATCAATCAAAAGCCTGGACCTCACGGAGAGGGTAACAGACCTCCTCTTTGATAAAATTGTAGAGCAAAACCAGGAGATAGTTGATATCGAAAAGGAGTTTAAAAAATTCGTAAGGTCTTACGGGATATCCATAGATGATTTTGATTCCTTGGACACGAAAACCCTCAGTAAAAAGGGGAAGGTCAAGGTAGGTAAAAAAATCATTACCAAACAGATCTTTGCAGAGATTAAAGGGGAAAGAACCAAACTCAGGACCAAGATATCGAAAACAGAGATCAAGATATTAATGACTAGGGATGAGCTGCAAAATACCGTCACCATGGTCAAAAAGAGCCGAGTTTCGGTTAAGCTGGCCAAAAAAGAGTTGGCCGAGGCCAACTTGAGGCTCGTTGTCAGTATCGCCAAGAAGTATACCAACAGGGGTCTGCAATTCCTCGACCTGATTCAAGAGGGAAACATAGGTCTGATGAAGGCGGTCGATAAGTTTGAATATAAGAGGGGATACAAATTCAGCACCTACGCCACCTGGTGGATCAGACAGGCCATCACTCGAGCCATTGCCGACCAGGCCAGGACAATCAGGATACCCGTCCACATGATTGAGACGATAAATAAGCTAATAAGAACCTCCCGACATCTGGTCCAGGAGCTAGGCAGAGAACCCATCCCTGAAGAGATTTCGGCCAGAATGGGCATTACGGTTGACAGTGTACGTAAGGTGCAAAAGATAGCTAAGGAACCGATATCCCTTGAGACCCCAATAGGGGAAGAAGATGACAGCCATCTTGGCGACTTCATGGAAGACAAAAATATAATATCTCCAATGTCTTCGGTCATAAAGAGCAACCTTAAAGAGCAAACGATTAAGGTCCTCCAAACATTGGGGAGCAGAGAAGAAAAGGTTCTCAGGAAGCGTTTTGGGATAGGCATGGACAGCGAACACACCTTGGAAGAGGTGGGGCACGACTTTGACGTCACCAGGGAGAGGATAAGACAGATAGAGGCCAAGGCCCTTTCAAAATTAAGGCACCCAATGAGAAGTAAAGCCTTGAAAGCCTTCTTGGAAGGATGATATAATTCTCGCTTCGTAGGGCCCATAGCTCAGTTGGTAGAGCTACCGGCTCATAACCGGTCGGCCCCTGGTTCGAGCCCAGGTGGGCCCATAAATTTAGTCGTTTTGTATAACAGTCTCATACCTCCCCCGGAGGTATGCATTCTGCGCCAAGATATATAAAGTCCCACGCTCAGGCGGGGATTCCCCCTTACTAAACTCAACCGTCTTAAACAAAGGCCATTTTTCTTTACTCTTTAAAGGCTAAAATGTTTACAGGAATTATAGAGGGTGTCGGCAAAATATACCGCAAGGAGAGGATAGGCGAGGGATACAGGTTATCTATTAAATCACCCCTCCCCCTTGATGACGTTGTAAATGGAGACAGTATTGCCGTCAATGGCGCCTGTCTAACCGTTACCAATGTTGGGGGAGATCTATTTGCGGCTGATGTCTCCAACGAAACTATGTCGAAGACCACATTCTCTCTCCTTAAGGCAAGTGATAGGGTCAACCTAGAAAAGGCAATGAAATCTGGAGATAGACTAGGGGGGCATATAGTTACCGGCCATGTAGATGGAGTAGGAGTGATAGAAGTTATAGATAAGAGGAAGGGTCTTTTGTCCGTTACCGTCCCCCCTCAAATAGGGAAACAGATTGTTCAAAAAGGGTCGGTGGCTGTGAATGGGGTAAGCCTGACTGTGTCGAATCTGACCAAAGATGGTTTTAGCGTAGCCATAATACCCTTTACCATAGAGAATACAACCTTTGCCGACCTGAAAAAGGGGGATAGGGTCAACATAGAATGTGATACACTTGGCAAATATGTTGATAAGTTTTTACAGGCCGAAGAAGGAAGCAACAAAAAAAATGGCGGCGTAACCAAAGAGTTGCTTATTAAGAGCGGCTACATAAGATAAATTTGTAAAAAGGGAAGAAAATGGAATTTAGCAGTATTGAAGTGGCTATTCAGGATATAAAAGAGGGGAAGATTATTATCCTGATCGATGATGAAGATCGCGAGAATGAGGGGGATTTTGCCATGGCCGCCGATAAGGTAACCCCTGAGGCAATCAATTTTATGGCTACACATGGGCGTGGTCTTATATGTCTATCCCTTACGGCCCAGCACGTAGCCGAACTAAAACTCCCGATGATGGTCGAAAACAATACCTCCTGTTTCGGAACCGCCTTCACCGTCTCAATAGATTCAAAACATGGCATTTCCACCGGAATATCGGCAGCCGATAGGGCCAAAACAATATTGGATGCCTTGGATACAAGCTCACAGATGGATAATCTGGTAACCCCCGGCCATACCTTCCCCCTCAGGGCGGTGGATGGAGGCACACTCGTTAGGGCGGGACAAACGGAGGGTTCGGTAGACTTGGCCAAATTGGCCGGGCTGTATCCGGCCGGTGTTATATGTGAAATCATGAACGAAGACGGGACAATGGCCAGAGTGCCGGAGCTGAAAAAGATTGCCGAGAAGTTCAAGATGAAGATTGTCACCATAAAGGATCTTATACAATACCGGATGCAGAGGGAATCGTTTGTTAAGAGAGCCGTAGAATTTGATATGCCCACCGACTTCGGTATATTCAAGATGATTGCCTTTGAAAATTCTATAAATGACGAGGTCAACCTGGCCCTCGTCAAGGGGGAGATTGGGCCTGAGGATAAGGTTCTGGTCAGGGTCCATTCTCAATGTCTAACGGGTGACGTATTCAGCTCCAAAAGGTGCGACTGTGGTTCTCAGTTGCACAGGGCCATGGATATGGTAGAGAAAGAAGGAAAAGGGGTAATCCTCTACCTCCCGCAGGAGGGGAGAGGGATAGGACTGGTCAACAAACTAAAGGCCTATGCCCTGCAGGATGGGGGATTGGATACAGTCGAGGCCAACGAAAAGCTTGGTTTCAAGGCCGATCTGAGAGACTATGGGATAGGTGCTCAGATTTTGGTCAACCTTGGGATAAAAAAGATACGGTTGTTAACCAATAACCCGAAAAAGATAGTTGGCTTAGGCGGTTACGGGATAGAGATATCGGAGCAGGTTCCGATTGAGATAGCCCCGACAGACCATAATTTAAAGTACTTAATAACCAAGAAAAACAAACTTGGGCACACGCTCTGTAACTTGTAGCCCAAATTCTTCAACCATTAGGGAGATAAAAATATGAATAAGATTATTAGTGGAGACTTGGACGGCAAGGGGAAAAAGTTTGCGATTGTTGCTAGCCGATTCAACGACTTTATAACCTCGCACCTGGTTGAGGGGGCGCTTGATGCCATGAAGAGGCATGGGGTGAAAGAATCTGACATAGAGATAATAAAGGTTCCGGGGGCCTTCGAGATTCCCTACGTTGCCAAACGCGCGGCTCTATCTAAAAAGTATGATGCCGTTATCTGCCTTGGGGCTGTCATAAGGGGGGCAACGCCTCACTTTGATTATGTAGCCAGCGAGGTCTCAAAGGGGGTCGCCTCTGTATCGCTTGAGGCCAATCTTCCGGTTATCTTCGGGGTCTTAACGGTCGATACAATAGAGCAGGGGATAGAAAGGGCCGGCTCTAAGTCAGGGAACAAGGGGTGGGATGCAGCCTTGGCCGCCATAGAAATGGTCAACCTGTCTGATCAGATATAAATATTGATAACAGAGATATCTGATAAAGGGCGGTTTGATAGTCTATGAAAAACAGGCGAAAAGGACGGGAGCTGGCCCTCCACCTTCTATTTGAATGGAGCGTTCAGGGGGGGGACATTAAAAAACTGAACAAAGAATTTTGGGAGGTTACCCCCTGCAAGGAGGGCATTAAGGAATTTGCCCAATGGATGGCCCTTGATACGGTCACCCATATCGATGAGATAGACGGCTGGATAAAGAAGGTCTCTAAACATTGGGACATAAACAGAATAAATCTGGTTGATAAGAATATTATCCGTTTGGCCATATTTGAGTTCCTCTATGCGGACGATATCCCTTGTGCTGTCACCATAAATGAGGCTATTGAGATAGGCAAGATGTACGGCGCAGAAGAATCTGGTTCCTTTGTCAATGGCATACTGGATAAGGTTATGTCTATCACCAATTGCGGTGAAAGAAAAAAGAGAGCCGAGGTGTGATAACACTTCAATTGCTAAACGCCAAACTGTTGGATGTCGAAACAGACCTGATAGTGGTCCCAATATTTAACGACCTTATTCCCCTCAAAGGGGAAGCCGGTTATCTCGACTGGAGGCTTAACGGAGAGATATCAAGGCTAATTAAGGCTAACAAGATATCCGGGATTTTTGAAGAGGTCACCCTTATCTCGAGAGAACATAAAATTGCCTGCGGCACTGCCCTTCTACTCGGGTTTGGCAAGATGGCCAACCTTGATTCCCCAAAACTTGCAACTATCTACTCTTACATGGCCCAAACTATCAAATCTATGGGTAAAGATAGATTCGCCCTATCTCTCTCTATCCCCTCTTCAAACGCAATAGACGATTGCGAACGTCTATCCGCCGGTTTGGTTGAAGGTTTAGCCGATTCTCTAATAGGAGACAAAAGCTCCGGCGACTACACCATAGCGGTGGCCGAAGAAGATGCAGCTCTCCTTAAATCGTTAAAGAAGGGGTTGACCAAGGCAATCAGGGCTAGACAGCTTGGCAGAAAAATGAAGATAGAAAGTGGATGAAGTACGCCATATTTTCCGATATACATAGCAATTTGGAGGCCTTTCAAGCCGCCCTTGATTCTATGGACAGGGAAGGGACGGAGAAAAGAATCTTTTTGGGGGATATTGTTGGTTACGGGGCCAATCCAAACGAATGTATAGAGTTATTAAAAAACAATAGCGACCTCGTTCTAGCCGGAAACCATGATTACGGCCTAATAGGAAAAACAGGCCTAGACCGTTTCAATAGATATGCCAAGGAAGCCCTTCTTTGGACCAAAGAGGTCATCTCTGAAGATAATATAGACTATCTGGAATCGTTACCCATAAGGGAAGAATTCGACTCGATGACCTTGGTTCACTCCTCCCCCAAGGAACCGGAACGGTGGCACTACATAACGAATCCGGCCGAGGCTACTGAACAATTTCCGGCCTTCAATACACAGGTATGTTTCATAGGGCACTCGCATCACCCGATTATAATCGAGATGACCCAGGCCGGAGAAATAAGCGGGGGATTAGAATCGGAGATGCAAATTAAGTCCGGACATTGTTATATAATAAACGCCGGGAGCATAGGACAACCGAGAGACGGCAATCCCGATGCCGCCTATTGCCTCTACGACTCTGAACAAGGTTTGGCCAAGATTATAAGGGTTCCCTACAATATAAAGGGGCAACAGGCTAAAATGAAAAAGGCGGGCCTGCCGGAACGTCTGATAGACAGAATTGAACATGGGAAATAGAAATAATATGGCTGGAAGGTTGGGATTTGCTATCATGCCTCAGAAGAGAATAGGTATCCTTAAGAAATTACGTTACCTTGTCTTCCTGGCGTCTCTTGTCGCCATCCTCTTCATACCGGCCACCAGGGGCGAAACAGCAGATGATGGAACTATCGCCTACACCAGAGCCGGCAAAATGTATCATCAGCTTATAAAAGAAAAGCCGAAATTTCGCGATAAGTGGCTGGCCGCCTCCAAGGAATTTGAAAAAATCTACAATGATAAAAATGCCTCCCCCGATATTTCCGCCAAGGCGCTATTTAGTTCGGCCAACCTATATTTTGAGCTCCATAAACTATCATACGCATCTATAGACCTGAAGGAATCAAAGAGGCTATACAGCCTATTAGTCAGGCAATATTCTCAGCACCGCCTAGCAGACAACTCGCTATATCGGGTAGGTGAAATATCCCTCAAAGAAGGGGATAAAAAAGGGGCCTATGAGGCCTTTAAACTTCTTCAGGAAAAATATCCGAAGGGGAATATGTCTAGCGAAGCCTCGAAAAGGCTCAAAGAGATATCCTATGTCCCCTCTCCCTCTCCCTCTCCCGCCCCACTGCCTACACCAGCTCCCAAGCCAACACCACCAGTGGTAGCGCCACCAACTACGGTTACCCATACCGAAACAAAGAGGGCGGTTAATAAGAAGTATGAAAAGAGGTTGGTCATAATAGACGCCGGACACGGGGGAAAAGATTCCGGGGCGGTTGGGGTGAATAGGATACTTGAAAAAAGGGTGGTCCTCGACATCGCCCTTAAGCTAAAGACTCTCCTCGAAAAGGACGGGGGTTACAAGGTTGTAATGACCAGAACGAGGGACAACTTTATCTCCCTCCAAAATAGAACAAAGATTGCCAATAAGAATGGGTCGGCCATATTTGTCTCTATACACGCCAACGCCAGTAAAAATAAAAAGCTTCACGGAATAGAAACATTCTTTCAAGGTCTACCCAAAAGTGAGGCCGCCAAAGAGACGGCCGCCCGAGAAAACATGGTCTTTATAGATAAAAAACTCCCATCCAAGGATAATATGCTCCTTTTTATCCTCTCCGATATGAAAAATGCCTACCTTATAAACGAATCGAGCCATCTGGCTGAGACGATACAGGCTAATCTAATCAAGGGAATGAGTAAAAAATATTCAAGGATAAAAAACCTTGGGGTCAAACAGGCCCTCTTCTTCGTCCTAAACGACGCCCAAATCCCCAGCGTGCTGGTAGAGGTCTCTTTCCTGACACACCATGAAGAGGGAAAACGGCTGGCCGACAGCGGATATAGAACAGATATAGCCAGGTCTATCTATGAAGGGATTGATAGATATACCTCAGAGATTGAAAAGGTGGCTACGCGAGAATAGTTAGAACCAAAGACTAATCTAACCTTTTTCGGCTCTCAATCATCTCCTCGGCGTGTCTTCGGGTTGTCTCGGTAACCAGCACTCCGCCCGACATTCGGGCTATCTCATCCACCCGTTCCTTATCGGTCAGCCTTTTGGCCAGAACGACCGTCCTCCCCTCTTGGGCTATCTTTTCTATAAAGAAGTGGTTGTCGGCCATAGAGGCAATCTGAGGAAGATGGGTTACGCAGAACAATTGGTGTCTGGCCGAAACCTCCTTGATCTTTCTACCAACCAGGTCAGCGGCCTTCCCCCCCATGCCGGTATCTATCTCATCAAATATTAGGATGGGAACGGAATCCTTACCGGCAATTATATTTTTTAGGATAAGCATAACCCGCGACAGCTCGCCCCCTGAGGCAATCTTGGCCAGAGGTTTGGCATCGACCCCCAAGTTTGACGAAAAATAAAACTCTATCTTGCCGATACCCTTTGCAGTTAGCGGGACATTCTTCCCCCGGTAGCTTACAAAACTACCGCCATCCTCCCCATAATCAAAACGAACCTCAAAAAGGGCATTATCCATCCTGAGTCCCTTGAGCCCCTCGGAGACCTCTTGGCCCAAACGCCCCCCGGCCTCTTCCCTTCTATCGGCTAATTTCACACACCCGGTCGAAACAACCTTCCGTAATTCCTCAATCTCCCCATCAAGAAGTTCACCCCTCTCCCCCATCTCTTCAAACCCGTCGAGCTCCTCCTGCATGGAGGCCATCTTGGCCATAACCGCCTCGATACTCCCCCCATACTTGCGCTTCAGGCGGTTCACCTCGGCCAGCCTCTCATCTATCTCGGCCAACTTATCAGGGTCAACCTCGATACTGTCTATATAATCGCGCAGGGCGGAAGCCCCCTCTTCAATGGCATACAACCCTTCCCGCATCCCTTTGCTGATCTCCCCTATCCTGGGGTCTATGTGGGTAATCTTATCGAGCAGCTTAAATGAATCGTTAAATTTCTCTACGGCCGAGCCCTCTCCCCCATATAGCAGGTCATAGGCCTCCAGGCCGACACCGCTCCTCTGCTCGGCGTGCTGCATCAGTTTTTTTTCGGCAATAAGGGCCTCTTCGTCCACCTCGTCTATCCCTGAGGAGGCAATCTCGTTTATCTGAAAGGTGAGATAGTCTATCCGCTCTCCCCGCTCCGCCTCTCTCTCTTTGATTTTAGCCAGCTCCCCCTCCTTTTTCCTTAGGAGTGATATATCGCTTATCAGGCTTGATTCCAATGATTCGGTCCCAGCAAAAGAATCTAAAAGGCTCAACTGGTTATCAGATTTGAGGAGGCTTTGATGTTCATGCTGACCATGTATATCGACCATCAGGTCGCCAAGGTCTTTAAGGAATGATAGGGGAAAGGCCCGGCCATTAACGTAACACTTACTTTTCCCGTCGCTACTGAAGGTTCTTCTGATAATCAGCTCATCTTCAACGGATAAACCGCTCTCCGCAAGGAAGGGGGTAATATTCTGATTTTCGGGTAGCTGAAAAAGGGCCTCAACCTCCCCCTCATCCGCCCCCTGCCGCAGCCAATCGGGCGACCTCTTTTCACCCAGGATAACCCCTAAGGCACCGATAAGTATCGACTTTCCAGCCCCTGTTTCTCCGGTCAAGATATTAAGCCCTTGCCCAAATTCAAGGGTCAGGTCATCAATGAGGGCAAAGTTTTTTATAGAAAGTTCGGTCAGCATATTAATATTTGCCTATTTGTCCCCCCCAGCCAAGTTTCTCACGCAGCACCTGATAATAATCTTTTCGGGGTGACTGTATGATAGAGGTCTTACTAAGGCTTTTCTTAACCCTTATAACATCACCATGATATAGGGGGAAGCCTATCTGCCCGTCTATCGTAACCATTACATCCTCCTCCACAGTCGCCAGGGTTGCCTCAATCTTAACGCTATCGGGGAGAACGATAGGGCGGTTGGTAAGATTATGGGGACAGATCGGGGCAAGTACAAGCGCCTCGGTGGTGGGGTAGACAATAGGCCCGGCCGCTGCTAAAGAGTAGGCGGTCGAACCGGTCGGGGTAGAGATAATAAGACCGTCCGCCCGATAATTGGTAACAAAGAGGTCGTCAACCGATATCTTCAGATTCAATATCCTGGCCAGATGTCCCCGATTTATGACAACGTCATTCAGTCCTATATGGGTATCAACAACCTCCCCTTTTCTGATTAGGGCGATATCTATCTTAATCCTCCCCTCGGTCTTATAGTCACCGGCCAGAATCATTTCAAGGGCGGGATAGAGTTCCTCAAAGGTGATATCGGTCAGGAATCCCAACCCCCCAAAGTTGACGCCCAGGATAGGGATATCTCTATCTTCAAGAAGTCTGGCTGCCGCCAGGAGGGTTCCATCCCCCCCCATAACGACAATCAGGTCAGATTGGGAGGCTACATCCTCTTTACTCTTTGAGGAAGAGACACCAATAGTCTTAGCGGTCTCTTGGTCTATAATGACCTCAATCCCCCTATCGACAAGCCAGTCCCTTAGCCCCTGCAAGGCCTTCTTGGACATAGGATGTTGAGACTTTACTATTACCCCAATCTTTTTCATCTTAGCTCCATTCAGATGAAGATTGATAACTGCCTACTCCTGCGGTTCGGTTGTATTGAACACATATGAGGTAACCACGCCGTTATCGTCAAATCTAATAACTAAATCTTTAGTGCTCGAATCACCAAGAATCCTGTAATTATATTTTCCATATGTCCAGGTAGGACTCCCATCCTCTATACCCACCCTCCAAGGAGGGCCAAACATCCTTTGAATCTCCTTTTTAGTGGTTTTACCTATTTGAATCCTCGATACCCTCGCTTCGGGAAAATCTCTCCCCACACTGGCGCAGGAAGAAATAAAGAGGGGTGCAATCAACAGTAGAAGAATAAAATAGTGATTGGTTAATATCTTCCCTATCCCTTTTGTGCCTCTATCGATCGCCATATTTCTCTCCTTTCGACTGCAAGGGAACACCCCCCCAATCCCCCTTAACAAAGGGAGAATCAAAGGGGGTTATTCCGATTATTTGGTCTTACTCTTCTTCCCAATCCGCTTACTCAGTTCTTTATAGATATCCTCCGGGGATATATCGTGATAGCCGAGAAGAACCAGGCTGTGAAACCAGAGATCGGCCACCTCGCATATTATCTCATCTCGGTTATCATTTTTGGAGGCGATTACAGATTCAGCCGCCTCCTCCCCGATCTTCTTTAGAATCTTATCCTTCCCCTCTCTGAATAGATAAGAGACATATGAACCCTCAACAAGGTTATTCTTCCGGTCGAGTATAACCTCTCGCAGATGGGCAATGATCTCAGGCCCGGACGGGACAACCTTCTCCCCTGAGAGTGTTTCGAAGAAACAGCTCTTGTTCCCGGTGTGGCAAGCCACCCCCGTCTGTCTGACCTTAACCAGAAGGGTATCCTTATCGCAATCGTAGCTAATCTCAACCACCTCTTGAACATTCCCCGAAGTCTCCCCCTTCTTCCAGAAAGACTGGCGAGACCTGCTCCAAAAATGGGTATAACCGCTATCAATGGTCATCTTTATCGATTCACTATTCATATAGGCCAACATCAGCACCTTACCGCTGGCGGCATCCTGAACAATGGCCGGAATAAGCCCCTTCTCGTCAAACTTAAGGTCTTCTATATTCATCTTGTCATCCTCATATTTACCCCTCTTTCACTCAACACCTTCTTCACCTGGCCGATTGTATATGTCCCATAATGAAAAATCGAGGCGGCCAAGACAGCATCCGCCCCCCCTATATCAAGCGCCTCGTAGAGGTGATCTATATTTCCCGCCCCGCCTGAGGCAATGACCGGAACCTTCACTGCATCGGACAAGCTTCTCGTTAGAGGTATATCATACCCTATATTGGTTCCGTCCCTATCCATGCTGGTCAGCAAAATCTCCCCTGCCCCATACTCCTCCATCTTAACCGCCCAGCCGATGGCATCTATACCTGTATTGTTTCGTCCACCGTGGGTATAAACCTCCCAGGCGTTTTTTCCCTGTTTCTGTTTGGCATCAATAGCCACCACAATACATTGGCTCCCAAATCTTTCGGAGGCACGCTTAACAAATATAGGGTCATGAACAGCAGCAGTATTTATCGACACCTTATCCGCCCCGGCCCGCAATATAGCCTTTATATCCTCCAAGGTTCTTATACCGCCACCAACTGTCAAAGGAAGAAATATATTATCAGCCGTCCGGCGTATAACATCTATAATGATATCTCTCTTCTCGTGCGAGGCGGTGATATCGAGGAAGGTTAGTTCGTCCGCCCCGGCCCTATCGTAGGCCATGGCCGATTCAACCGGATCCCCAGCGTCTATCAGGTCAACAAAATTGACCCCTTTAACCACCCGTCCGTCTTTAACATCAAGACAAGGAATAATTCTTTTAGTTAGCATAATAGCTATTTAGTAAGCTCAATCAGGGCCGGAAGTGAAACTCGCCCATCATAAAGTGCCTTCCCGACAATCACACCGGTTACACCAAACTCCTCTAGGGCTATAATATCCTTTATATCCTTCTCCGAAGATACCCCCCCCGAGGCAATAACCGGAATATTGATAGACTTGGCCAAGGCCTTCGTCTCCTCAAGGTTCGGGCCAACCAGAGCGCCGTCACGGCTGATATCGGTATAGATAATAGCAGAAACCCCTTTATCTTCAAGCTGTTTGGCCAAATCAATCGCCTTCTGTTCGGTAATCTCACGCCAACCCTTAACAGCCACCATCCCCTTAGAGGCATCTATACCCACAATAATCCTCCCCGGGAATTCCTTACACGCCTTGGCCACAAACTCAGGCTTAGATTGAGCAACTGTGCCGAGAATAACCTGAGTAACCCCCGCCTCAAGGTACCTCTCAATAGCAACAATATCCCGAATACCTCCCCCAATCTCTGTTTCAATATTTAGGGAAGAGATAACCTCGGCAAATAAATCAAAATTATTAAGTCCACCTTCAAAGGCACCGTCCAAGTCGACCAGATGAATCCGCTCCGCCCCCATCGACTCCCACTTCTTGGCGGTGGCTACCACATCCTCTGAATAGACCGTCTCCTCTTCACTCTTACCTTGAAAGAGACGCACACAGCGCCCCTTCTGTATATCAATAGCCGGGATAATTATCATATCATCTCTCCAAATCTCTTAAATATCTTTAAACCTATATCCTGACTCTTCTCAGGGTGAAATTGGACACCATAAACATTATCGCGGCAAACCGCCGATGTGAAATTTATTCCATAGTCTGTAGTGGTCAAGATTATATCCTTATCGGGAGTATCCACATAGTAGGAGTGGACAAAGTAGAAATAGTCCCCATCGGCTGTATCGCTCAGGAGTGGACACTCCTTTTTTATGGATATGCGGTTCCAACCCATGTGGGGAACCTTAAGGTTTCTATCCCCTTCCAGCATATCGGCCGGGAACCGCCTAATCCGTCCGGGTAATATATCAAGCCCCTTGTGTATACCAAACTCCTCACTCTCGGTAAAGAGGAGCTGTAACCCCAAACAGATGCCGAGGAAGGGTGTTCCCTTGGCAACCACCTCCTTAATAGGTTCGATCAGTTTATCCGCCTCAAGGTTATCCATGCAATCCTTAAAGGCCCCAACCCCGGGGAGAACAACCCCGTCAGCCGACAGGATATCTTCTGGTTTATCAGTGATAAAGGCGTCTACCCCAACCTTCTCAAACCCCTTCTGGACACTGCGGAGATTCCCCATTCCATAGTCTATAACAGCAATTTTTTTCATCCGCCCATTATCTCACAATATAAATCTCCCTGCCATTACTATGGGGGGTACGAAAAAACAACACCCTCTTCTCGTTCCCTTAGGAGTGTAAAAATTATCAACATTTAAGTTGACAACATTCTTTACATTTATTACTATATTATTACATTGATTATCAAATATTTTATAGATTGGAGTTACTACTATGCTTTCAGAATTTATTAAACAACTAAGGAATAAAGAGTCCTTTACGCAGGATTTTTTAGCATCTAAGTTGGACATCTCTAGGCCTACTTATCTGCAAATTGAGCGGGGGAAGCGTGATTTAACAGTTACCGAAGCCAAAAAGCTTGCTGATATTTTCGGGATCTCCATTGAGGACCTTATTGAAGGTAGGGATACCTCTGCTGTGGCAGAGATTGAAAACACTCCTAAGGTTGGAAAGGAAAAGACTCAAATAAGGATAAGCATTCCTCAGAAGAACCTTGAAAAATTTAAGGAGGTTCTGCTATATCTACTGTCGAAGGTAGGTGGAAAACCTAATGTGGGAGAGGCCGTTATTTATAAGCTTTTATATTTTATAGATTTCGATTTTTACGAAAAATTCGAAGAACAGCTTATAGGGGCGACATATATAAAAAATCATTTCGGGCCAACCCCCGTTGAGTTTAAAGCCGTCACTCAAGATATGATCAAAAAGGGTGAGCTAACCATGGTAGAAGATAAATATTTTAACTACCCACAAAAAAAATATTTGGCGGTTAGGAGGCCTAATCTTAAAATTCTATCTGGGCGAGAAATAGAACATATTGATAATGTATTGGTGCGCCTTTCTGATAAGAATGCCAAAGAGATGGAAAACTATTCGCACGAAGATATTCCCTGGAAAACCGGAGAAAAAGGTAAACCAATTTCCTACGAAAGCGTTTTCTACCGAGACGAAAGATATTCTGTAAGAAATTATGAAGATGACCTTTAAAGAGCTACCAGAGTTTTCCAAGGAGTTTAAGAGGTTTGCCAAAAAATATAAATCATTGCCTGAAGATCTGGAAGAGTTTAAGCGGGTCGTATATGTTATTCCACTCGGTAATAGTAAGCAGCGTTTTCGTGTCCTGACTAAAAACGATTTGTGTGCTGTTATAAAAGCCCGCTTATCTTGCCGATATTTAAAAGGGTCTGATCTCAGAATTATTTACGCCTTCTACCACCAGAACCATGCCGTAGATTTTATAGAGCTTTACTTCAAGGGAGATAAGGAGAATCATGACGTTGACAGGGTAAGGAAATATTGGCTCTTCGCGTAAGAGTGTGGGTCATTTTATACCTCCTTAAGCATACAAGTCAGTATTGTAGTAAGTATCGACTAACAATAAACCGAAAGGAGACTTGCCATGAACAATGTCAGCGGACTTGATTTTACGGGTGAAGATATTTACGTTGGTCTTGATGTCCATAAAAAGAGCTGGAGCGTCACCATTCTTACTGATAAATTTGAACATAAGACCTTTTCCCAACCTCCGGAGGTTGAAGTATTAGTAAGATATCTCAAACGTAATTTTCCGGGAGCAGACTACAAGTCGACATATGAAGCCGGTTTCTCCGGGTTTTGGATACACGACCGACTTAAGGAAGATGGGGTGGAATGCCTTGTAGTCAATCCGGCCGATGTCCCTACTATGGACAAAGAACGTATGAGCAAAACCGACCGTGTAGACAGCCGTAAGCTGGCCAGGAGTTTAAGAAACGGGGAGATTGAAGGGATATACGTCCCTTCCCGCCCAAAAGTTGAAGACCGTAACATCCTTCGTAGCCGTCAGGGGATGGTCAGGAAACAGACTCGGTGCAAGAACCAGATCAAATCTATTCTATGTTTTTATGGGATTAAGATACCGGATAAGTTTGACAATGGATACTGGTCTAAACAATTCATCAACTGGCTCGAATCCGTTAAGATGGTGCGAACCAGCGGTAACCTATCCCTTAAGGTTCACATAGACGAACTGAAACATCTTAGAGCAATCATCGCCGAGATGAACCTAGCTATTCGGGCTATGGCCAAATCAGACGATTATCGTAACAATGTCAGGGTCCTGAAGAGTGTCCCCGGAATCAGTACCCTGACAGCCATGATCCTCCTTACGGAGTTAGATGACATTAATCGTTTCAAGACGCTTGATCATCTTTGCAGTTACGTTGGCCTTATTCCCAATACTCATTCCAGCGGAGAGAAGGATATTAAAACCGGCCTGAGCAGGAGACGGAACTCCCAACTTCGGTTTGTGTTGATTGAGAGTGCCTGGACAGCGGTACGCAAAGACCCAGCCCTTATAATGGCCTTCAATGATTTATGTAAACGAATGCCCAAGAGCAAGGCTATAGTTCGAATTGCCAGAAAACTATTAAACAGGGTGCGATACGTATTAAAAAATCAGCAGGAATATGTAATTGGTGTTGTTGAATAAGAAAGGATAATTATTTATAGCAGTCGATCTTAAAACCAATGTCTGACCGTGGGTATCGTTTCGTGCCTCATACAGCCAATCGGAAGATGCCATCTGTTATACCACAGACTACGAACCCACACCTTCATCAATGACCAAGGAGATGCAGCGTTCTTTATAAATAAAGGCTGTCTGCTTATAGAAGATTGGGTTGAAGATTGAATGGGCTATAAACTATCTAAGGAAGGAGGATATCCTATACTCAGAAAGACTATACCTAAAAAGACTTGCTTTTTAACATAGATGAGGCACGGAGACACTGAGGAAAGTTAAATATTATAGACCTAACTAGATGTTCATCTTTCGAGAAATATTCTAAAGCATACTAATTAGGTTCTTCGGCAGGCAACCTAAATTCAAAATCTCTTTTTATATCTGAGTCTAATTTGCATAATTCAGATAATATTATCTCCATATCAGTAATATACTCTTCTATGCGACAGTCCCTTGGATGGTCATTAACATATTGATCTAGTTTTTCATGATTAAATTCTTTTGTCTTTGGATGCACTAGACTATTCCTGGCATCAAACAATGCTCGAGCTTTTTTCATTAATACGGCATTCGATTCAATGGCCTTGCCTATGCAAGCCAAAATCAGTAAAGATAGCTTCTCAGTAATACCAAGACGTTCTAAGTTTTTTTTGTAAAATGCTTCTCCCAGTCGCCTGACCCCGTAATTATTGATAAATCCTTCTATGGTCATGCAGGAAAATAAAATTGTAGATGTTTCATGTCTACGACATTTTTCGACCAAGTTATCTGTTTCATGGCTTATGAAGCCACTTAGCAATGCCGGCTCTACATCCTTATGAGATTTGATTAATTCACTTTCTTTGTTTTCTAATTCTTTCAAGGTAAGTCTATATTCATAGAGGGCTTTATAGGCGAACTGGTAATAGGAAGTATATCCTGAGGTAACCCAGCTCCCATGGCATTTATATGAATTAATGTCAGATGTCATATTATTGTGATTTTTAGCAACAGATTTAATTATGTATCAAGATATTATCTGTTTATTGTGTTAAGGGGTATAGAAAGAAATCTTTTCTCCTTGTTTTATTTTGAGTAACATCAGAAAGATATCATAGCTATGTTAAGGGAGGGAAATTAAATCTGGCATCTCTGTGCTCTCGGTGGTCGAAAATCTATTTATCCAATTCCCCCGCCAATTGCCCGCAGGCTGCGGCGATTTCTTCGCCCCTCGTTTTTCTAATGGTGGCCACATAATCTGCCTTCATAAGATGGTCGGCAAAGTTCCTTACCTTTTCCATTCTGGGGCGTTTATATTCGGAGCCTGGGAAGGGGTTGAAGGGGATCAGGTTGAACTTACAACTGACATCCTTGACCAGTTCAATCAGTTCGATAGCATCTGAGGGTTGATCATTAAGACCATCGATTAGAATATATTCGAAGGTTACATGGTGTTTGGGGGTGTTGTCGAGATAGCGGCTGCAGGCAGCCATCAATGGCTTTAACGGATATTTTTTATTTATCGGGACGAGTTTGTTTCTGAGTGTGTTGTTAGCGGCGTGGAGTGAGATTGCCAAGGCTACGGGGCATTCTTCACGAAGTCTATCCATTCCGGGGATAATCCCGCAGGTTGATACTGTAACCTTTCGGCGGGAGAGGCCGTAGGCGTTATCATCCATCATTATTCTTATGGCGGCTATAGTGTTGTCTAGATTCAGAAGAGGTTCTCCCATTCCCATAAACACAACGTTGTCTATTATTCTATCCCCGTTGGGGGTTGCACCTAATCGTTGGTTGGCTACCCAGAGTTGGCCGATTATTTCATCCGAGGTCATATCTCTCTTAAAACCGTTCTGGCCGGTGGCGCAGGAGGGGCATTTTAGTTTGCAGCCGACCTGGCTCGATATGCAGAGCGTTCCCCGAGTATCTGTTGGAATGAAGACCATCTCTACGGAGTTGTTATCCCCTAAATCGAGAAGCCATTTTCTTGTTCCATCTTGGGCAGTTTTATCGGCCTTAACCTTGGGGGGGCGGATTTCGGCTATCTCTACCAATTTTTCCCTTAGTGATTTACTAAGGTCGGTCATGGCCGCAAAGTCCGTTTCCTGAAATTTATGTATCCAACGGATTAGTTGTTTGGCTCTAAACGGTTTTTCTCCTATCTCCTCAAACCAGGCGGACATGCCGACCATATCAAGACCAAGGAGATTTTTTTTCATTTGTGATGGACTCTGAGTTAAATGATTTTAATGTAACCAATATGAAGTATTATCTATTAGCAATAGAACAATAGCTATGATATTAACAAATTTAATACCCAACCTCCCACGATTTTATGGCATTTACTTACTTGACAACCTGAATGGCGTTAGAATAGGATTCTCCTAGTAGAATAAATATAAAAATGAATATTGGGTGTAAGCACATGGAACTTACCGCATTCCACATTTCGCTCGTTATTTCGCTCGTTGCTCTTGGCTTATCGATTTGCAGCGTAATTGAGTCGCGTCGAAACAATCGCGTTACTCACCGTCCAACGATCGTGGGCCACGAAACCAAAGCATTGGATGAGTACAAGTACGAAATCATCAATAAGGGCAA
>JAHJSF010000043.1 GCA_018830405.1 Nitrospinota bacterium
CCCCCTATAATAAAGAGGACATTGGACTGGGGAAGCCAATACTTGTAAACAATCTTTGAAATCTCATACATCTTCTCGTAGGGGGGATTTCCACCAAAGTCGGAAGATATGGTAGCCTTGCTCCCCAACATCTCAGTAACAAGGGCGTTTGCTCCGCCTCCGAATGTAGGGGCGGTGATCGTCCCTTCATCATTTATAACAAAGACATCACTCTGCCCCTGGTAGGTTCTAAGCTGATTTATCTCCTGCTCAAACTCAGAGGTATCGGCCGCAAATAGGGTGCTCTTAAGATCAAGCCTCTTCCAGGCAGGATCGTCTATATCAAAAGATCCCTTAAAATCACAGGCTACCGGAACCAATCTCCCCTTGGCATCAGGCGACATACGGATAGGGTTAATCTCAAGGACATTCATCCCATAGTTATCGTAGAGCGTCCATAGCTTAGGCAGATTCTGAACAAGGGGGCTGATAATTTCTTTAGGGGCACCAAGCTCAACCAGGGCATTGGCTATATGGTAAGACTTAAGACCGGTTAATGGATCAAAGGGAACAACCTTGATTTTATCGGCCGGAAGTTCTTCTATATCAACACCTCCATGGTGGGTTATAGTCATGATGGGGGCGCGATAAACGGTGCTCTCGGTGATTGAGAAATAAACCTCGTGTGTGGCGGGAACCCCCCCTTCAAAGGTAACCCCTTCCGCCTTACTGGTACTACAGCCAACGGTATGATGAGCGAAGTATAGTCTCTCCTTCTCCTCCAAGGCAGCGGCAATATTTTTAGCTCTACCAATAAGACCTGACTTCCCCTTTTTCCCAACCCCTCCCTTAAAGACAGGTTTAATAAAAACCTCCCCCTTCTTCTCAATCAGGGCCTTGATGTCGTCTATACTTGCCTCGGGACCAAGCACTTCGGCACAGGGATACTCAACAATATTTAAGAGTTTTCTCCCAAATAACAACCCGGTTATTTGCATAATTTAGCTCCTGAAATTTATAATTAAACCAACCGAAACAGAGAAACAGGTCTCCAATAAAAACCGGACAAAATAGTCTAAAAAGCGGTTACCAACCTATGCGGACACTCCTATTCTACTAATATTCGGAGGGGGCTGTCACTAAATAACAGCCCCCTCCCTAAACAGACTTCAGTCTCAGCCTCTTAGCCGGCAAGCTTGGCCAAGGCGGCATTAAATGTTTTGCTGGGGCACATCGCCTTACCGGCCTTCTCATCGCTGGGATGGTAGTAACCGCCTATATCCTGAGGTTTCCCCTGAGAGGCATTCAACTCATCAACAATTTTCTCCTCATTCTTTTCCAACGTCTTGGCCAGCTTGGCAAAACGCTTCTGAAGGGCTTTATCCTCAGTCTGCTCGGCCAAGGCCTCGGCCCAATACATGGCCAGATAGAAATGACTTCCCCTGTTATCCAACTCCCCCGTCTTTCTGGAGGGGGATTTGTTCTCATCAAGGAACTTACAGTTAGCGGTGTTCAAGGTCTTGGCAAATACCTTGGCCTTGGCATTTCCGGTAACAATCCCGAAATGCTCCAACGACTCGGCCAGGGCCAGGAACTCACCGAGGGAATCCCATCTCAGATGTCCCTCTTCTACAAACTGCTCAACATGCTTCGGGGCAGAACCGCCGGCCCCTGTCTCGAAGAGACCTCCCCCCTGCATAAGGGGAACTATGGAGAGCATCTTGGCGCTGGTACCAAGCTCAAGAATCGGGAAGAGATCGGTGTTGTAATCTCGCAAAACGTTTCCGGTAACCGATATGGTGTCCTTCCCGTCCCTCATCCTCTCAACAGAGAGTCTGGCGGCATCGGCCACATCCATGATGCGTATATCAAGACCGGTTGTATCATGATCCTTCAGATACTTATTAACCTTGGCGATGAGCTGGGCATCGTGGGCCCTAGTTTTGCTAAGCCAGAAAATGGCCGGGGCTCCGGTAGCACGGGCGCGTGTTACAGCCAGCTTTACCCAATCCTGTATCGGGGCATCCTTGGCCGTACAGGCTCTCCAAATATCCCCCTCTTCTACGGTATGCTCATGGATTACCTTCCCATTGGCATCAACCACACGGATGGTTCCGTTGGCCGGGGCCTGGAAGGTCTTGTCATGAGAACCATACTCCTCCGCCTTCTGAGCCATAAGTCCGACGTTCGGGACTGTTCCCATGGTGGCAGGGTTAAAGGCGCCATGCTTTTTACAGTTTTCTATAGTCTCCTGATATATACAGGCATAGCTGTGGTCAGGGATAACAGCCTTGGTATCATGAAGCTTTCCGTCCGGGCCCCACATCTGACCGCTCTCACGGATCATGGCCGGCATTGAAGCGTCAATAATGACGTCACTCGGGACATGGAGGTTGGTAATCCCCTTATCAGAGTTGACCATAGCCAGCTCAGGCTGCTTCTTATACTCCTCGGCAATATCCGCCTCGATTTCGGCTCTCTTCGCCTCAGGGAGACTCTGCATCTTGGAATAAAGGTCTCCCAGACCATTATTAAAATTGACCCCAAGCTCCTTGATTGTAGCGGCATGCTTTTCAATAACATCCTTAAAGAAGACCTTTACGCAGTGACCAAAGATAATCGGGTCGGAAATCTTCATCATGGTCGCCTTCATATGAAGGGAGAATAATACCCCCTTGGCCTTGGCATCCTTGGCCTGCTCCTCGAAGAACTTAACCAGGGCCTTCTTGCTCATAAAGGTAGCGTCAATAACCTCACCGGCCTTCAAAGAAAGTTTTTCCTTGAGAACCTTAACGCTCCCATCGGCCCCGACAAATTCTATCTTGGCCGTTGTCGCCTCAGGCATGGTTGCAGATTTTTCATTGGAGTAGAAATCTCCGCTGCTCATTGTGGCCACGTGGGTCTTTGAATCGGAACTCCATTTTCCCATCTTGTGGGGATTCTTTTTGGCATACTCTTTTACAGGCACTGCAGCCCTTCTATCGGAGTTTCCTTCCCTTAAGACAGGGTTAACAGCACTACCAAGGACCTTGGCATATCTTCCCTTTATCTCCTGCTCCGCCTCATTTTTAGGATCTTCAGGGTAATTAGGAACATTGTAGCCCTGCCCCTGTAGCTCCTTAATGGCCCCCTTAAGCTGAGGAAGTGAGGCGCTAATATTAGGGAGTTTAATTATATTGGCCTCGGGGGTAGTGGCCATCTCGCCGAGGGCGGTCAGTTCATCAGGTATCCTCTGCCCTTCGGTCAGATTTTCGGGAAAGTTGGCGATAATCCTTCCGGCCAGGGAGATATCTCGTAGTTCAACCTCTACGCCGCTTCCCTTGGTGAACTCTTGAACAATGGGGAGAAGGGAATAGGTCGCCAACATCGGGGCCTCGTCAGTCTTGGTCCAGCTTATTTTTGATGTCTCTTTTGTCATGATTTTCCTCCTAATAATTAGTGTTAGATGTCTGCCTATCTTACAAAAGTAGGGCCTTTAATATCAAACAAAAACAGGTCGCTTCCACACCTTCAAAAATAAGAGACAGGTGAAGGAGTGGGGATTTTAATGTAATTTCTTTATCTTGTCAAGCAAAACGTAGGTAACAAGAAAAAGCGGTTTTTGAAGGGAATAAGAAGGGACCATGTTGGCCAAAAAATATAAAGCATACTCACATTAGATGATTTTTTACAAGGACTTATAAAATATCATGTAAGGTTGTTCCCCTTATTACTTGCCCCATCTTCCAAGCAAAATACACCTCCAACAAAGAACTTGAGGAGGCATCAAGCGATTCATTGATACTCACATACCTAAAAAGGTTCTTATCCTTATAATAATTTAATAGCCACTAAGGCACTATCAAAAAATATCCGCTCGACGTTCCAATAAAGATTATCAGGCAAGAAGAAGAAAAAAAGTTCTTGACATACGGTAGGGGGGTAGGGTATATTGCCATTAATCATAAATTAATAAGGAGGTCTTCCGCGTGAATCATACACTTTCTCATAAGGGGGAAATGCCCGCTCTTAAAAGAATTGAAGGCCAAATAAGGGGCATTCAAAAGATGATCGAAGAAGAGAGATATTGTGTCGACATACTGACGCAAATATCGTCTGTAGCAGGCGCTCTAACAAGGGTGCAGGATAAAATTTTAGGCGAACATCTTAATGCCTGCGTTTCGAATACGCTGAAGGATAGTTCCAAGGCTGAAAGACAGATTAAAATAGATGAGGTAATAACCTTGATTAAGAAATTCAGAAAGAATATCTAAAATGAAACGCTTTGCGAAAAAAATAACGAGCACTTCTCTCATACTTGCTCTATCCTTAGCTTATCTCGTCTCCCTTTGTTGGGCAGGGAATATCTACGCCGGAACCACTTCTCTGAATGTCGGGCACGAGATAAAGATTATGTCTCACCATGGAGAATGTTGTGACTATGGCACCCCAGATAGTGTAAAAGATGAAACCGGATGCGACAGGTTCGCCAAAACCATAGGGGCCATATCGTTTAATGTCTCGCAAGAACTATACTCAACAGTCAAGTTATACAATTTTCCAGTTTCTCCCTTATTAAATAGGGAAAAGAATCAACACATCTCTCTTGAAGGATATCCCCTTCTGGGACTGGATCAACAATTAAGCCTCTTTAACCCGCTTTATCTGCAAAATTCTGTTCTTATTATTTAATCTTTTCTCCTAAATTATCCGTTTTTGCCTTCTTCTACCTGTAAGTAGGCAAGTTTGCATTTGAAGATAACTTAGGTTAAGGATCAAAAGGATATTTCTCTGATATCTATTTTCAGCCCTATCCCCCCTGCTCCAAGACCATAACAAGAGAAAAGGAGAACAGAAATGCTCTCATCAAAAATAAAAATAAGAATCTATGTACTGTTGCCGATTTTGATATTCGCGCATCCAAGGATTAGCCAGGCCGAAGCGACTGTCTCTCAAAGAACAAAACAGATAAGAGAAATGGGGGCAATTTTTCAAGATGTTGGGACCAAGGAAGATGCGGCCATAGATGAAAATACTCTCTTGGGAGATTATATAAGGATTGGACTAAGGAATAACAGGGGATTAAGGGCCTCCTTTTATGAATGGGAATCCTCCTTTAAAAAGGTCTCGCAGGCCTTTTCCCTCCCTGATCCCATGTTTACCGTGGACAGAGAAAACGGGGATGGGATGGAACAGGAATCGTTCGCAATCAGTCAAAATATCCCCCTCCCCGACAAGCTCTGGATACGAAAAAAAAGGGCATTTAAGGCTTCGGAAGTCTTTTACCATAATTTTGAACAGAAACGCCTTAACCTTATTTATGAGATTAGTGATGCATATTACGAGTATCTATATCTAAGCAAGCTAATCGTATTGACGGAAGAGAATATTAAGCTTCTCATTTCCTTTGAACACGTTGCCCAGGCGAAATATAGAAGCGCTCTCACAAAGCAACAGGATCTTTTAAAGGTGCAGGTTGAATTAGGCAAGCTTGAAAATGAACTCCTTACACTTGTCGATTCCAAAAAGCCTTTGGAGGCGCGATTGAACTCCCCCCTAAATCTCCCCACAAATAACGCCTTACCCTTCCCCAAAGAATCTCTGGAAGAACTACAGATGGAAGATAGGTTTGCAGATGTCGAGCAGCTTAATACCCTTTTGATTAAAAATAATCCTGAGGTATTAGCCCTGTCAAGCAGTGTTGAAAAGGGGAGAGAAGAGCTAAAGCTTGCTAAGAGAGATTTCATCCCCGATCTTACTGTTGGGGTCAGCAGGAAAAATAGCAAATACGATACAGGGAACAGTAGCGAGGCCAATATGATTGCCCTATCAATAAATATTCCTATCTGGGTGGGCAGATTAACTTCCTCGGTTCAAGATGCACGGGCATCATTAAAGGCATCGGAGAATATGTTTAGGGATAAGGAATTTGAACTATCTTCTAAGCTCTCCCTTGTCCACTACAAATTACGCGACGCCCTGCGCCAATCGTCCTTATACAAAACCGCCCTCTTGCCCAAGGCGGAGCAAACCTTAAATTCTATCCGATCAGGGTATGAAGGGGGAGGGGTAGAGTTCCTCTCCCTTATAGACGCCCAAAGGACCCTTTTAGATTTTCAGTCGGCTTATTATCGCCAAAACGCCAACTTTTATCAGAGATTGGCTGAACTAAAAACAGTGTTGGGGGAAACATCCGAAGAGAGGAAAGATAAAATTTCCTCTCTTACATTGAAAGGAGATAAAGATGAATAGAGATTTGATAAATAAGGTAAAAGGTAAATTCTACAATAAAAGCAAAAAATATCACATTTTGGCAATAGTCATCATTGTCGTAATAGTTTTTGTAAATATCTTTTCAGGCAGATCTGAAGAAAAGAGTGACCCTCATGCCAGCCACAAATCAGAAAGCGGAGGGGAGGAATCTAAGGTCTCTCTTACCCTTAATAGTATTGGCTTAAAACTGGCCGAAGTCGAAACCGCGGAAGTAAGATATGGAGGTGGTTATCATAGCGTAAGAATATCCGGAAAGATCGACTACGATGAAACACGCCTTTCCTATATAAGCGCTTGGGTTCCCGGCCGTATAGACAAACTCTTTGTCGATTTTACGGGGATAAAAGTCAGAAAAGGTGAGCCGCTTATCAAGCTTTACAGCCCTGATTTGCTGGCAACACAGGAAGAATATTTGCAGGCTATTAAAAATTTTAACGAGACCAAGGATAGCCCTCTCTCGGTAATAAGAAGTATGTCGGTCAGCACCCTTAAGAGCGTCGAAGAGAAGTTAAGGCTTTACGGGATAAGCCAAGGGCAGATTGAAGGGATTGTAAAGAGAGGGACGGCAGATAAGTATATGACAATAACCTCCACCATATCGGGAACCGTTATCAACAAGAACGGGGTTGAGGGGATGTATGTAAACACAGGGGACAGGATCTACACGATAGCCGACCTAAGCAGCCTCTGGCTATATCTGGATGTCTATGAAAGTGACATAAAGTGGCTCCGTCAAGGGGGGGAACTCAAGATTGAAGTAGAAAGTTATCCCGGAGAAATATTTAAGGGTAACATCGCCTTTATAGACCCATTTCTTAACGAAAAGAGCAGGACTATCAAGGTACGAGTTAACGTCAAGAACCGTGAAGATAAACTTAAACCGGGAATGTTTGTTAGGGCCACAGTTGATGCCCTTCTGGATAAAGAGGGAAGAGAGAAGAAAGAAAAGGTTTTGCTGATTCCGCATACAGCCCCTCTCATAACCGGGAAGAGGGCCATAGTCTACGTTGAACATAATCTCGACAATGGAGGGATGAAGCGTTACGAGGGAAGAGAGGTTATTCTTGGCTCCAGAGCTGGGGATCAGTATATTGTTCTGGCCGGACTAACAGAGGGAGAGAGAGTTGTTACTAAGGGAAACCTAAAGATAGACAGCGCCCTTCAAATTCAGGCTAAGCCCAGCATGATGAATCCCGCCGGCCATTACAGCGAACGAGAGAATGTTATTGGCACAGGCTCGGATATTGGCGCAGAAGATGCCGGAGTACTGGCCTCCTCCCTTCGATATTATATCTCCGCCTCTAAGGCTTTATCCGAGGATAACGGCCATGTTGCGGCTGAGAATCTGAAGAGATTTGAGGGGGAAATAGAGAAAATCATAACAGCCAGATCTTTGGCCGGAGCGGAAGGGGGAATCGGCCAAGAGATGAAAAGATTAACCAATAGCCTATCCGATATCGACCACAATCTTGATTCGCTCAGAAAGAGGTTTGCTCATATCAGCGGAGTAATGAGAGAAATTATCAACAAACATGGCTACAGGGGTGATTTAAAACTCTACTTGATCTTCTGCCCGGAGGCCTTCAACAATCAGGGGGGATATTGGTTGAACGATTCGGCAGATATTAACAACCCCTATTTCGGTTCAAAGATGTTAACCTGCGGCGAAGTTAAGGAAGAGTATGGAATAACAATCAGAGAGGGCAAGGGTGTGACCGGCCATGAAGGGCATACGATGTAATTTTGTATTCTCTCGTAGAAAACAAATATATAAATTAAACATAGAACATAGAGGGAGGGGAATATGATTAACAGCCTTATAAAGTTTTTTCTTGAAAACAAACTGGTAACCATCCTGTTTATTATAGGAATAGTTGTGTGGGGGTGGATAGTAATGCCCTTTGATGTCAGGGAGGGGTTGCTGCCGAGGAACCCCGTCCCGGTCGACGCCTTCCCTGATATAGGTGAAAATCAGCAGATTGTCTTTACCGATTGGATGGGGCGTTCTCCGCAAGATGTGGAGGATCAGATAACCTATCCTTTAGCCATAGGCCTGCAAGGGATACCCGGGGTTAAGAGCATTCGGAGCTACTCTGCCTTCGGATTCTCCAGTATTTATATTATCTTTAAGGACGATATTGATTTCTACTGGTCAAGGTCTCGGGTGTTGGAAAGGTTGAGCAGCGTAACGGATAGTCTCCCCGAAGGGGTTACCCCCATCCTAGGACCGGACGCCACAGCCTTGGGGCAGGTGTTTTGGTATACGGTTGAAGGGGAAGGGTTTGGGCTTGATGAACTCAGATCAGTCCAGGACTGGTATGTAAAATATGCCCTTCAGTCTACCGAGGGGGTCAGCGAGGTTGCCTCGATAGGGGGATTTGTCAGGGAGTATCAGATCGATGTAAACCCTGACGCCATGCGGCTCTACAATGTCAGCCTTGAAGAGGTAATGACAGCGGTCAAGAAGGCCAATATCGACATAGGCGCCAAGACCATAGAATTAAACAGCGTTGAATATATTGTGCGCGGAATAGGCTTCATAAAAACCATCAAGGATATTGAGAAGGTTGTTGTAAAGGAAAATAACAATGTCCCGGTATATGTCGAAAATATAGCGACGCAGGTTAGCTTCGGGCCGGCCCTGAGGCGGGGGGCCTTGAACAAGGAGGGAGCCGAGGTTGTGGGGGGGGTGGCCGTGGTAAGGTACGGCGAAAACCCGATGGCCGTTATCAAACGTCTTAAGGATAAGATCAAACAAATTGAACCGGGATTGCCCACCAAGATGCTCGAAGACGGCCGGGTTTCAAAGGTTAAAATAGTCCCCTTCTATGACCGCACCCAATTAATTAATGAGACACTGGGGACCCTGAGCGAGGCACTCTCCCAAGAGATTCTTATAACAATATTTGTCATCCTTATTTTCCTTATGCATTTTAAGAGCTCTCTGGTCGTCTCAATAACGCTGCCTATAGCGGTTCTGATGACCTTTATCATGATGAAGACATTTAAGGTTGACGCCAACATAATGTCTCTGGGGGGGATCGCCATCGCTATCGGAACAATAGTGGATATGGGTATTATAATGTGCGAGAACATATTGACCCATCTTGAAGAGAGGAAGGATAGTGATAAACCTATAACCGTTATATACAATGCTGCCAGCGAGGTGGGGAGCGCTATCCTTACGGCCATATCCACAACCGTGGTCTCATTTCTGGCCGTATTTACGATGGTCGGTCCGGAGGGGAAACTCTTCAAGCCCTTGGCCTACACCAAGACATTTGCCCTCTTGGCGTCGGTTATACTAGCCCTATTTCTTGTCCCGGCCTTGGCCGATCTCCTTTTTGTTAAACGGAAAGGATTACTTGAGGGGGTTAAAAAAGTAACCCAGGCAATTATCATAGGATCGGCAACTATAGTTGGTTGGAAAATCCATCCATTTTTGGGGATTGGAATATTGGCCTACGGACTTCATATACTATTTTGGGGTAAGGTGCCTGATAAGATAAAAGTCTTCTTCAATCAATATCTGAATTGGATAACCGTTGCCTTTGTCCTGCTTTTCATCACAAAGAGTTGGATGCCTCTCGGCTTTGGGAAAGGGTTTATATTGAATCTTATTTTTGTTTCTTTTATCCTCTTCTCTTTAATATTTTTCTTTTTCAAGTTTACAGATTACTATCCGAGGATACTGACCTATTTTCTGGAACACAAAAAGGGATTTTTGGGGATACTGATCTCTATATCTTTATTTGGAGTTATTTCCTGGATAGGTTTTGCCAAAACAATTTCTCCTGTCACAAAACAGTTTAAAAGGATAGGTGTTGAGGAGACATCCATACTTGGGATTTGGCCTTTAAGCACCATAGGTAGGGCATTCCCCGGTTTGGGAAAAGAGTTTATGCCTCCTCTGGATGAAGGTTCCTACCTTTATATGCCGGCCACAATGCCTCACGCCTCGATAGGAGAGGTTTTAGATATCTTGCAGAAGCAGAACATTATGATAAGCCAAATTCCGGAGGTTTCATCCGTAGTCGGGAAACTGGGTAGGGCAGAATCTCCCCTCGATATGGCTCCGATCTCGATGATAGAAACGATCGTCAGCTACAAGCCGGAGTATTCTGAACCCGACCAAAATACAGGTCTAAGGAAGAGGTTATGGAGAGACCATATAAAATCACAAGATGATATCTGGAAGGAGATAGTAAAGGCGGGGGCGGTGCCTGGGGTCACATCCTCGCCCAAACTGCAGCCTATAGCCGCCCGTATAGTGATGCTTCAATCGGGGATGCGCGCCCCTATGGGGATTAAAATCTTGGGACAGAATCTGGCCGATATAGAGGAACTCGGATTCAACGTGGAAAGGTTATTGAAAGATGTCCCGGGAATCGAGGCCAGCGCCGTTATCGCCGACCGGATAGTCGGGACACCTTACCTTGAATTTTATATCAACCGGGAAAAAATAGCCCGTTACGGGGTAAATATAGTAGATGTCCAGAATGTCATAGAGGCGGCTATTGGCGGTATGCCGCTGACCACAACGGTTGAAGGGAGAGAGCGCTATCAAGTTAGGATAAGATATTCGAGGGAGCTTCGCGATTCTATAGAGGATATACAAAATGTCCTTGTGCCGACACAATCTGGGGCTCAAATACCTTTATCGCAGCTCTCTACCCTTAAGTTTACACGCGGACCTCAGAATATCAAAAGTGAAGACACCTTTTTGGTAGGCTATGTTCTCTTTGACAAGGAGGGGGATATTGCCGAGGTTGATGTTGTGAATAGGGCCCAAAAATATCTTGAGGAGAAGATAGAGAGTGGGGAACTGATAATTCCTGCCGGAACAAGCTATAAATTCGCCGGGAATTATGAAAATCAGATAAGAAGCGAAAAGAAACTAGCCGTTGTTCTCCCCTTAAGTCTCTTTATCATTTTTTTGCTCTTATACTTTCAGTTTGAATCGACTTCGACAACGATTCTCGTATTCAGCGGCATAGTTATTGCCATGTGCGGCGGGTTTATATTTATCTGGCTCTACTCACAGGAATGGTTTCTGTCGTTTCCCTTCTTTGGGGATTATTTCAGGAACATCTTCAACATGGGGAGATATAATCTCAGTGTTGCGGTCTGGATAGGTTTCCTAGCCCTATTCGGCATCGCCAGCGATAACGGCGTCGTTATCGCCACCTATCTTGACCAACGTTTTAAAGACAACAGGCCTAATAGTGTAGAGGAGATAAGAGAAGCGACCCTATCCGCCAGCCAAAGGAGGGTACGCCCCTGTCTTATGACGACGGCAACAACCATATTGGCCCTCCTGCCGATCCTAACCTCCACCGGCCGTGGAGCCGACGTTATGCTCCCCATGGCCCTCCCATCGGTAGGCGGGATGATGATCGCCTTAATAACATTTTTTGTTGTTCCGGTCGGCTATTGCTGGCTGAAAGAACGCGAGTTGGAGGAAGCAACTACGAATAATGCTTAGACCTCTGGAGTTAGGGGGGACAAATTCCCCCCCCTAATTTTGGCCACAAAACCGTAGGAATGAAGTAATAGTATAGGATTTGCTAACATTTATTTTCGCATATCTTGGAGTATTTGTAGTAGAATGAGAAACCGTAACATTAAATATTAAGGAGAGTATTACTATGAGAGAAAAAATAGAAGAAGCACTTGAAATCATCAGACCTGCCCTACAGGCAGACGGAGGTGACATAGAGCTTGTTGATGTGACCGATGATGGGGTTGTTAAAGTAAGACTTAAGGGGGCCTGCGGGTGCTGCCCCATGTCTACAGTAACCCTGAAACAGGGGGTTGAGAGGACGCTAAAAGACAGAATACCCGAGGTAAAAAGCGTAGAATCTGTCTAAGAATGCAGCCTTAGCAAATAAACCGCGCAATAGATAAGGAGCCGGATATCTTAAAAGATATCTAGCTCCTTTATTGCCTCCTTAACCCTATTGGCAGAACTCACCAACGCCCTATGCTCATCATCATGTAGAGGGAATTCTATAATCCCCTCTAAGCCATTTTCGCCAAGCTTGGCCGGCACTCCTGTAAATGTTCCCTCTATCCCATACTCCCCTTCAAGATAAACAGAACAAGGCATAACCCTCTCTTTATTCTTTACCACAGACTCAACCATCTGGACAATGGCCGAGGCGGGAGAATAGTAGGCACTCCCGCTCTTAAGGAGAGAGACAATCTCTTTCCCGCCATCTATAGTTCTCTGGGTTATCCGCTCAATCTGCTCTTTGGTCATAAGGTCAGTTATAGGTATACCTGAGACCGTTGAACAGCGTGGAAGGGGAACCATATCCTCACCATGAGAACCAAGCACCATCGCCTGAACATCCTCGGGGGCAACATTTAACTCCAGGGCTATAAAGGTCCTCATTCGGGCTGAATCCAACACCCCTGACATACCGACAATCCTGTTTCTCTTAAGACCTCCAACCTTTTTGGCCACATAACACATCGTATCGAGTGGGTTTGAGGCAATTATAAAAAAGGCGTTTGGAGATACCTTCACAATCTGCTCGGTAACAGATTTAACAATTTCCGAGTTCACATGTATGAGATCGGCCCGTGTCATGCCAGGCGTTCTCGGTTTGCCAGCGGTGATAACTACAACATCAGAATTGGCGGCATCAGCATAATCATTACTTCCCATTATATTGACATCAAACCCTTCAAGGGGAGCGGACTCCAAAATATCAAGGCTCTTCCCTTGGGGAAGACCTTCAATCCGATCCATTAAGACGATATCTCCTAATTCTTTGTAGGCGCAAAGCTGAGCCGTTGAAGCCCCAACATTTCCTCCCCCGACTATAGTAATC
>JAHJSF010000044.1 GCA_018830405.1 Nitrospinota bacterium
ACCGCTCGATTTTATTGATATAAATTCTTTGCCATCTTCAGATGCTCATCCCAATATGTATTGGAAGACGGGGCAGACATACCTGCGGGCAGCCAGATACCTGAAAGGGTTTGAGGAGTTGCCGGCCATACACCTTTCCAGCTTTAAGTGCGGTCCAGATTCATTTATTACCCACTTCTTCCGTAACGAGACGAAGGAGAGACCTATCCTTGAATTGGAACTGGATGAGCATAGCGCCGATGCCGGTTTTGTGACCCGCTGCGAGGCCTTTTTTGACAGTATTGAGTACAAGAAGACCTCAATAGAAAACATAATTTAAGGTTTAAAAGATAGATTATTTATTATGAGCAAGCATATTACCACTACCCCTAAGAAGCAGAAGAGGATATATATCCCCTATATGTGTGATCACTCTCGGATGTTGGCTGCCGCCCTGCGGGCCTGCGGGGTGGAGGCAGAGGTGCTACCATTTCCCGACCAGGAGTCGATAGAGCTTGGGAGAAGATACAGTAGCGGTAAGGAGTGCCTCCCCATGGGTATCACCCTTGGAGACTTTATTAAGAAGATAAGGGAGCCAGGTTTCTCCCCCGGCGACTCAACATTCTTTATGCCCTCGGCCGACGGCCCCTGCCGTTTTGGGCAGTATGCCAGTCTGCAGCGTCTAATATTTGAGGAGTTGGGGCATAAGGATGTGGAGATATTGTCTCTTAACACAATAGACTCTTACGGTTTTGCCAATAATAAGTCCGATTCAAAGACCTTTAAAAAATTGGCCTGGAAGGGGATTGTGGCTGTGGACACGATGGAGAAGGCCCTCTGGTATACCCGCCCATACGAACTTAATATAGGAGATACCGATAAGGTTTATGATGAATCTCTCAAGAGAATAGACGAGACCATCTCGGCCGGTAACGGCCATATAGAGCCGATACTCAAAGATATTTTGGCTAAATTTAAGGGGATTCCGGTAGACAGGAGCAGGAAGAGACCTGTAATCGGGGTTATCGGAGAGATATTTGTCAGGGCCAACAAGCTTAGTAACCAGGATATTGTCAGGAGGATAGAGGAATTCGGGGGAGAGGGTTATATCTCTCCCATATCGGAATGGTTTATGTATACCACCTACCTTTTCTGGAAGACTGCCCTCCATGACAGAAAGTATCTCGATTTTATTAAGGGGAAGATAGAGGACCTCTATCAAGGGAGAGTTGAACATAATATAGCCTCTATATTCGAAGGGTTTGTCAGGGCGGCCCATGAGCCGCCCATGGAGGAGATAATGTCCAACTGCGCCCCGTATCTCAACTGTTCCGCCCATAGCGGAGAGGCGGTTCTGGGGATAGGTAAGGCGGTTGATATGATAAGAAATAATAAGGTGTCGGGGATTATCAACATATTACCATTCTCCTGTATGCCCGGTCTTATAGTTACCGCTATCTCAAAGAAGATAAGGGAGGACCATAAAGCATTTCCTTGGCTGAACATCGACTATGACGGAACGGCTGGAGGGAATATCTGGACGAGGCTGGAGGCCTTTTTGTATCAGGTTAAGGAGTCTGCGTGATACGAAGTCGCATTCAAACGCTAACTTTGTTGACTTCGTCGCCTTGTTATCATTTTGAATGTGCTCCGTATGAGGCGAAATAAAGAAGTTGATTTTTTTCTTTTGTTGAATATAATGTTTGAACTGTCTGAAAGGAGGTGATTGTAGAATGGCGATGAAGATTACGGAAGATTGCGTTGTGTGCGGCGCTTGTGAGGGAGAATGTCCTACTAACTCGATAAGTGAGGGGGATGAAATATATGTTATAGATCCGGCTACATGTACCGAGTGTAAGGGGGATTTTGATAGCCCACAATGTGTGGGAGTATGCCCTAGTGACGCTATTGTAAAGGCTTGATCATAAAGCAATAGCCCCCTTTTGCCTTGTCTATTCAAGGCCTTAGGGGGCTTTTACTATCTATAATCTTGCATTTTTTCCTCGGCAAAGGTCTTCAGCTTTTTTTTGACCCGCTCTTCGGCCTGTCTTACCGCTTCGCGGCTTACTCCAAATATTTCTCCTATCTCTCTCAGTGATTTTGGTTCTTCCGACAGGATTCTTTCGTCAAGTATGGTTTTATGATAATCATTTAGCCCTTCTCTAAAGGCGGATAGTTTTTCCCTTATCCCCGCCCTCATTTTATCTTCTACAAACCTCTCCTCTAATCCACCTTCTCCCGAGCTGTATGTATCCAGCAGGCTCGAGTCAGAGTCAGAAGAGAGAGGGGCATCAAACGATATATCGGGGGAGGAGAGGGTATGACTGACGTCTATGATATTTTTATTGTCTGTACCAAACCGTTCAGCCAGTAGTTTTACGTCAGGGTAGAGCCCTTCCCGCTCAAGCCTTTCTATCTCCCCCCGCAATTTGAAGAGGAGTTTTCTTCTTATGTTAGTCGTCCCAACCTTAACAATGCGCATATTGTCGATAATGTACTTGAGGATATAGGCCCTTATCCACCAAGTCGCGTAGGTCGAGAAGCGCGCCCCCTTGTAGGGGTCAAAACGCTTTAAGGCCTCCATAAGCCCTATATTCCCCTCCTGGATCAGCTCCATAGTGCTTTGGTAGATAGTTCTAAATTTCATCGATATCTTGACGACGAGCATCAGGTGGGAGGTGACCAGTTTGTAGGCGGCGTCTTTATCTTTGTTGTTTATATACATAAGGGCCAGTCGCTCCTCCTCTTCCGGACTGAGGAGGGGATATTTTCTGGCCTTGGTTATATAGAGACGGAGCGGGTCATAGGGGACTACAGATTTGCTATCGGGAGTCTCCGATACTGCCGCCGGAAGGTCTGAAGATTCTGATTCTTTTTCTTCGTTTGTCAATATATTGCCTTGAAAATAAACAGGTTAGATATAGATGTGGCAAGAAGATTGAAGGGAGGTTGTCATACTATCCACAAAAAGATCCTTGTCTCCTCGCCCTTTGTTATATTTTGATAGTTATACTTATGAGTGGGGCTCAATAATAACCTTGATTGTCGCTCCCCCTCCTATCATCCTTTGGAAGGCCTCGGACGATTTTGATAAGGGGAACCGGTCTGTTATAAGCCTACTCGGTTCAATGACCCCTGAACTGATAAGCTCTATCGACTCCATAAGGTCGATGGGTGCAGCCCCGTAGGTGTTTAGAAGGGTTATACCGTCGCGCCAGAGACCGAAGAGATGAACCGGAATATCCAGCCCCGCTTCAGGGACGGCAAAAAGGAGAAGAACTCCTCCTCTATCTATACATTCCATTGAGTTTTTAATTGCCTGAGGGGCGGCGGCACAGACTATAACCAAATCGGCCAACCGGCCATTATTCAGTTCTCTGACCCTTTCAGGTAGGTTTTCCCGTGCATCTATGGTTGAGTTGGCCCCGAGGCGGATGGCCGCCTCCAGCCTAGTTTGGCTGATGTCGGAGGCGATTATATTGGCCGCCCCCATGGCCTTGAGGAGCTGTATATTGAGAAGACCTGAGATACCGCTTCCGATGACCAAGGCGGTAGACCCGGCTTTGAATCGGGCCTTTCTTAATCCTCTGACAACGCAGCCGACCGGTTCGA
Source organism: Nitrospinota bacterium (assembly GCA_018830405.1). Classification (GTDB taxonomy): domain Bacteria; phylum Nitrospinota; class Nitrospinia; order UBA9942; family JAHJSF01; genus JAHJSF01. The sequence continues at coordinate 3,592 of JAHJSF010000044.1, forward strand.
TAAATGTCCCGTCGTCGAATGAGATATTGTCGGGGAGTTTAAAGACCCCTCGGTCAACATTTATAGCCGGAATCCTTATATATTCGGCAAATCCCCCCGGATCAAAATTGGTGGTTCGTAGAGTATCGCAAAGGGTATGATGCTCGTTAAGGCAGTATCGGCAGGTGTTACAGGGGACATGATGGGAGACAAAGACTCTGTCGCCGATCTTAAAGGCCTCTACATTTCGGCCAACCTCAACAATCTCTCCGGCAATCTCGTGTCCCAATACGAGGGGGGCCTTCTTAATCCGGTACCACTCCATGACATCGCTCCCGCAGATGCCGGAGGCCAAGACCTTAACCAATAGTTCTTGGTCCCCTACCACAGGTTTTGGAACCTCCTCAACCCTTATATCGTTATTGTTGTAATAAACAGCGGCCTGCATAGCTATTGATAATCTCCTTTTTTGGCGAAAATAGATTTTTAAATTCTATCATATTCTTGTAGTAGAATAGGCAGAGATTGCATTATTCCCCTTATCAATAATAGGAAGATTATGAGTCGAACAAGGTGTGCCGCCATTATCCCCGCCGCAGGGAGGGGATTAAGAATGGGGGGCAAGGAGAAGCAATTTTTGGCGCTGGGCGGTGTTCCTATTATTGTCCGTACCTTAAGGGTATTTGAAACGGCTGCCTCTATAGATGCAATCTACCTGGTAGTTCCTAAGGACAAGGTAGCCTATTGTGAAAAAGAGATTGTTCAGGCCTTTAATCTCAAGAAGGTGATTAAGGTTGTGGCCGGAGGCGAAGAACGCCAAGACTCGGTTGCTAATGCCCTTAAATTATCCTCGGCCTACGATATTATTGTCGTCCATGACGGAGTGCGGCCTTTCGTAACAGAAAAGATGATAACCGAGTCTATAGAAGGGGTACTTGAATATGGAGTGGCGGTAGTAGCTATCCCCGAAACGGATACGGTCAAGGAGGCGGATAAGGAAGGGTTTATCTCAAAAGAGATCAGCCGAGAGAGACTTTGGAGAATTCAGACCCCTCAAACCTTTAAACGGGAACTACTTGAAGAGGCCATGAATAAGGCCAATGAAGAAGGGTTTAAAGGGACGGATGAGTCTTCACTCATCGAGAGGGGAGGGGGACGAGTGAAGATAATAGAGGGAAACGTCTTTAATATAAAAATAACCGTACCCGAAGATATCCCCTTAGGGGAGGCGATCCTTAGATCTTTTCAGGTGTAGACTCCCTAGCCGATACAAGTGGTACTGTCAAGGTATCGCCTACCTTCAGGGCATGGAGATTTGCTTCAGGGTTGTACCACTTTAAGAGCCAGATTGGAATTTCATCCTTGGTAGAGATTGACCAGATTGTATCCCCCGACCTCATCTGATAGGCCATCGTCTCTTTTACCTGATATGAGGAGAAGTAGTCCTCCTGCAGGGCGAGGTGATATTCCGCCCTCCTTTCCTCAAAGGTCTCTTTGGCCACGTTTGTAAATGGGATTTTAATCTTTCGGCCTATGACCATCGGATATCTTTTACTTTTTATGCCGTTCAACCTTCTGAGGCTTGCGGCACTCATTCCGCTCCACTCTGAATAGTGCCCCAGGGTTTCCTCCGGTTCAATCCTTATGTAGCCGTAACCCACGTTTCTGGCATTAGCGGTGGCCGGGGAGAGGAACTCGTACAGTTTTCTGGAAAAGCGTTCTCTAACCTCGGCTACCTTTGTGGTCGTTCTGTGATGCGTGACTACCTGATCTGTCTTGACACTACTCGGTGGGGTTGAGATGGAGGCTGTCTCGACAACCTCTGGCTTAGCCCTATGAGGAGGTGCCTTCCCTGTTACCCTCAAGATTTGTCCCACGTATATACGATGAACACTGTCAAGATCGTTCATGGCCATTAGGGCCGGGACACTTGTCCCGAATTGCCTAGCCATCCCTGAGAGGGTATCTCCTCGCCCTACGCTATACCATTCTGATGGTTTCTGCTCGGCGTATTTTTCTCCGCTCGGTATGGAGGCGTATAGTTTTACATAGTCAACGCTTCTCCCTTTAGGAACCTTAAGGGCATAGCCTCTCGGGATATGCTTTGTTCCCTCGATAACCGGCTTTCTCAGGGCTGGGTTATAAGAGGCTATCTCTTTTTTACTGAGGCCAAGGTGTTTACCCAATGTGTTTACGGAGATATACCGATCAATGTTAATCGTTTGATACTCTATCGGAACGTATAATTCTATCGGCCCAAAATACCTTGAAGGGTCTTGCATAATTTCGACAGCGGCCATAAATGAGGAATAGAAGTTTTTGGAGGCAAAACCAAAATATTTACCTTTATGGTTATCTATTACCTCGGCAATATTATTTCCAACATTATTTTGGGCTCGTTTCATCCCTTGCAGACCATGGTTATAGGCGGTAACCGCCAAAGGCCAGTTGCCGAGAGTTGCATAATTTTGTTTAAGGAGCCTGGCTGCACCCCTTGTGGCCACCAAAGGGTCACGCCGTTCGTCTACCACATAGTCTATCCTCATAAATTGTTTTCCGGTAGAACGCATAAACTGCCATATCCCCATTGCCCCGGCTGAAGAATAGGCCTCGTAGTTGAATGATGATTCGACGTGGGGGAGGGCGGTAAGCTCTACGGGAACCCCTTCGTCTTTAAAAATCTCTTTCATCTTGTCAAGGTAACGCCCCGAACGCCTTATCCCCTCGACAAAACGGTCGCTTTGTCCCAGTTGAGACCTGATATTACGAGATTCCGCCAAGAAGTCTCCCTGTGTCTTGGCAAGGGAAAAGAGTGAGGCAACCCCCATCTCCTCCTTTGATAGCCGGCTATGTGTCTTGTTTTTATGATGTATCTGCTCCAGAAGAGTTACAATCCTTCTCTTTTCTCTCTTGATTTCGTTCTGAACAGCCCTTGAGCTGTATCCCCTTGTCTGGCCGTTTTGGTTTGATATGTCGACAACCTTATAGATTATGTGCGGATTTATAGAGCTGTGTATAACCACCTGTTTGGTTGTGTAGAGGGTATATACATCCTTCCAAAAGTCTACCCTCGGTCTCAACTCGGGGGGGACGGGGAATATATTTGACTGGTAGGGAGTCGCTATATTATCCCTGCGGCTATACTTAGGGATGGGGGTGTGATTGTCATTGATAAGGCGAATTATCGGGGGGGCACCCTCAGTAGACTCGGCGGCACCAACCGGGGTATCATCTTTATTAACTGTATAG
>JAHJSF010000045.1 GCA_018830405.1 Nitrospinota bacterium
ATGAGGAAGTGCAACACTTGGAGAAAAATGTTTAAGAGAATAAATATTGTTAAACAGATTCTGATACTTTCTTTCTTCCTATCTCCATCCCTTCTCTACGCCGAAACAGAGCCGGACATACCGTATATGCCCCAATATATTCTGCACTATGTCTCAGCCGGGGAGACCTTGCATGATATCTCAGGATACTATTTGGCCACTCCCAGGAGATGGCGGGAAATATATCAATTAAATAAAGATAAAATAGATAATACGGAAAGGTTGAGGGCCGGTGTAGGGCTTATTATACCTATGATAAATGAGCCTCCCCCCTACCCCACCATGGAAAAATATAGAAGGAGTATCGGAACCTTGCCCGACAAGGCTGAAGGGATGGGAGAGGATAAAGGACAAAAGAATGTTGTAATAGATGAAAGCAGCCTGGAAACATCGTCTGACAATAATAAGGAAGTTGGAAGGGGTACCCTTTCAGTAATCGAACCGCCGCCGCTCCCCGCCGGGGACGAGGATAAAAAAGATATAGAAACACCCCCGGATACCACTAAAGGGGCTAAGGAGTGATATCCTTAAAAATCCCCCCTATCAAGATTGCGAGATAGAAAATAAATAATGGATATAAACGCCCGTACTGTTGTCATTATTCCCAACTGGAATGGTATGTCCTACCTGCCCAACTGCCTTGAATCCCTTAACAAACAGTCTACCCAGGATTTCGAGATTATCCTGGTGGATAACGGTTCAAAGGACAGCTCCCTCTCATTTATTGAAAAACACTATCCTGATATCCATATAGATGCCTTATCGCGGAATGTCGGGTTTGGGTGTGCGGTCAATAGCGGGGTTAAGGAGATTAAGAAGGGTGTTTCGAATAATGTGGAATATATAATCATTCTCCACAACGATACGGTGCCTGACAAAAATTTTGTCGAAACCTTTGTCAAGAGGATGGATGAGAATAAAGAGTTTTTTTACGGGACGGCCAAGATATTCTTCATGGAACCTAAGGGGGTACTACACAGCTGCGGTTACGGATATTCCACCTTCGGGCTCGATTATCAGATAGGTTACGGCGAGACAGACCGAGGCCAGTATGATGAGGAGCGGGAGGTGTTTGGGGCCTACGCCGCGGCGGCCATATACCGGAAGGAATTCTTTGACAAGGTAGGATTGTTTGATGAGGTCTTCTTTGCCTACACCGAAGATATGGACCTAAATCTAAGGGCGCAGCTTATGGGCTATAAATGCCTTTATGTGCCAAGCGCCAAGGTCAAGCATCATAGTATGGGGAGTGTGGGAATCCTCGGTTATTCATTGTACTGCTTTCACAAAACAAAGAATAACCTCCTTCTAATACTGAAACACCTCCCCTTCTCAGTTTTCCTGAAGAACTCTCCCAAAATAGTTTATATACAGTTAAAGACATTTGTGGCCGGAATCAGGGAGAGTGTTTTGTTGTCTATACTGAGGGCCTATGCCTTTATAATCCTGCTGATGCCGGAGAAGCTGATATCTAAATTTAATATATCTCTAAGGAGAAAGATTCTTATCTCTACCTTTGAAGAGAGGATGACCGACTATCACCCCTATCCGCGCCGTTATCGCCCCAATGCGCTGAGGATAAATTTTCTGATAGATACGGCCACCCCGGCCTATATCTCCGACAGCCTGATACTTTACGCCAAGATATTGAAGATGATGGGAAACTATATATCAATCAATTATGTCTATAATGTTTCGGGGCGGGAGAACCTTCTTTCCATAGGGGGAAGCTACCTCAAAAAAATCAGATTGGCTGTGTCATCAATATGGAATTCAGGCGGCCAGGTCTCTTTTGGAAAATTAAAAGGGCTACAGGGGAGATATATCCCCAAGGTTGCCGATCGTTACATCCCCAACGGAGATATCTTTATATCGACCTCGGGTAGGGTAACCTCTGCGGCCAACGGACTATCCAAAGAAAAAGGGAGAGGGGTAAGATATATATGCAGCCCTGAAGAGATAGAAAGCGCTATCCGGGAAAAATTGCCGGCCCTTAATATGGTTTCCTCATCCTATGCCAAAAATATTTTAAAAGAGGGAGGGGTAGAAATCGAGGCGGTCATCCCCCTCTTTTTGGCTATCCCGCCGGTTGATATAGATAAGAAAAAATATAATGATATCCCCACAATACTCCTCCCCTACTCTCCCGAAACCCCCCAATCTTTTCTTGAAGGGATAGAGGCGATAGAGATGCTGCGTAAAAAGAATAGTAGTTTTGATCTTGTCATATTTGGCGAAAAAGCCCCCGATAAGCTTCCCCCCGAGGCTAAGTTCGTCACAATAAAAGATAAAAGAAACCTGGGGAGACTCTATTGGTCGTCCGATATACTATTCGCCCCAAGTCCCTCAGGCTGGTATAGTCAGGCCATAATGGAGGGGATGGGGTTTGGGTGTGCCATAGTATCAACAGACATTAAAGGGGAATATTGGCTGTCAAACAATAAGAATGCCCTGTTGGCTGCAAGTGGCCAGGTGGGGGAAATGGCCGACCACCTCCTGAATCTTTTGGCTAACAGAAAACTATTGACATCGATAGCTGCCAAAGGGGGAAGATATCTCGAAAAGTTTTCCGGGGGGAAGATGGGGGAACAGTTAGAGAATATTTTTAAAAATAAAACATTTGGCAGTCAATTTAAAAAGTCATAGTATAAGAGCAGAGGGTATGTCTTACTTCCTTTTAATGCTAAACAATAACCGGGGGGAATATGTCAAAAGAAGAGCTTAGTAAAAAGCTAAAGAGACTACAAGAAGAGTTGAGCAGCCAAGATACTATAGATGAGGACACCAAAGAGAACCTCATCATGTTGATGGACGACATAGAAACGCTCCTGAACGAAGATCCTAAGGGAGATAGAAATTCTCTTATAGCCTCGTTGCAAAAAACCGTTGATGAGATAGAGGAAGAATATCCGAGAATAACGATGGCAATTCAGGAGATATTGACCACCCTGAGCAACATGGGCATATAGGGGCCCTTCCCATCAATGACCGGTAGATATCCCCTGTCAAAAACCCTCGCCTCTCTAAAAAAGGGGGGGCTGATTCCCCTTATATTCCTCTCCGCCTTCGTCTCTTTGACGGTTGTTATAGGCGGGGCGATAGGGATTACCTGGGGGAGCGCCTACCTGATAGAGATAGAACTGGGCTGGCTTGATACAGTAGTCAATCTTCTTGTCGGGATACTCAGCGGGGTTGGCGCCTGGTTTCTCTTTCCTGTTTTTTCTGTTTTGATAGCCGGGGCATTTCAGGAAACAGTTATAAAG
>JAHJSF010000046.1 GCA_018830405.1 Nitrospinota bacterium
AGCCTCTGAAATTTTCGAACGTTTTGCATACCTGTTTTTTACTGTCATAGCTAGACATTAGCATATATTTTAATGTGCTGTTCTAGTCATGACCCTAATTTTTTTTTATGTCCGTCTATATGGAGTATAAGTACCAGCGGATTATATACCCCCCCCAGAGTATATATACGGTTGCCCCGATGATGAGGAATGGCCCGAATGGTATTTGACTCTTTCTCCCCTTTTTCCCCATAATCATCAGGGCTATTCCGACTATTGCCCCGAGAAGAGAGCCGATCATAGTAGTGACCAGTACCCCCGGCCAGCCGACAAAAGTTCCTATCATAGCCATTAGTTTTATATCTCCCCCTCCCATTCCCCCTCGGCTTAACAAGGCTATCAGGAAAAAGAGGCCTCCCCCGACCAACAGACCGATTATTGAGGCCTTCGGTGTCATATAGTTTAAAAAGAAGGGGGCGGCAATCCCTATGGCAGTACCGGGGAGAGTTATCATATCCGGGATTATCTGATGTTTAAAGTCTATAATAGCAATGACCAGAAAGGCGGAAAAGAGGAGGAGATATATAACAAGATATGGACTCTGGCCGTAGCGGAGATAGGTAAAAAGATATATAAGCCCGGTTACAAACTCAACGATTGGATACTCAATGGATATAGGTGAACCGCATCCCCTGCATTTTCCCCGCAGGACAAGCCAGCTAACGATTGGGACATTATCATACCAGGCTATTCTTGAATCGCACGATCGGCAGTGGGATGGGGGAGAGACGACCGATTCCTTGCGGGGGAGCCGATATATGCAGACGTTGAGGAAACTCCCTATTATGGTTCCCAAGATGAAAGATATGAATGGAGCTATTTTGGCTATTCCCATTCTATATCTTCCATGACATCTATAACGATTGTCGGGGGGAATCCCTTTCTCATCAGATATCCGTATAGCTTTCTAAGTGCAGACTGAGACTTTTGCATCCCCTTCACCTTTTTCTCAGCCGCAGCCATGGCGATTTTTCTCTCATCAAACTCATCTCTCAGTCGATCTACTATCGTTGTTATAATCTGCCTATCAACCCCTTTTTCGTTCAGCTCGTAGGATATCCTTATAAGGCCGTATGACCTGTTTTCAATCCTGTACTTGGCCCACTGGTGGCCGAACTTCTCATCATCTGTGTAACCAAATTCCTTTAGCCAGGATATAGTTTCTTCTATTGTCCCTTCTTCAAAACCTTTATCCTTGAGCCTCTTCTCTATCTCTTTTTCACTCCGCCATCTTGAGGACAATATCTTAAGGGCGACCTCTTTGGCCCCTTTTTTTGAGACTTCCTCCATTGTAAGGTTGCTACTCCTTTTCCGCCTTAACAACCTTAAGACCGTGAGCCTCTCTTATCTTTTTTTCAATTTCCTCTTTGATCTCAGGATTATCGATTAGGTATTTTTTGGCGTTATCCCTCCCTTGGGCAATCCTTGTCCCATTGTAGGAATACCAAGCCCCGCTCCTTTCAACAATATTGTCATCGACTCCTATATCTATCAGATCCCCTTCTTTAGATATCCCCTCTCCGTAGATAATATCAAACTCGCATTCTCTGAACGGGGGGGCAAGCTTATTCTTGACCACCTTCACCTTTGTTCTAGCCCCTATGGTATCGCTCCCGCTCTTTATCGCCTCTCTTTTTCTTATATCGATGCGGATGGTGGAATAGAACTTAAGGGCGTTTCCGCCGGTGGTTGTTTCAGGATTACCGAACATAACGCCTATCTTCATCCTTATCTGATTTATAAATATGACGGTGGTCTGAGATTTGCTGATAACGGCGGTCAATTTTCGAAGGGCCTGCGACATGAGCCTGGCCTGCATCCCCATCTGGGCATCCCCCATCTCCCCGTCTATCTCTGCCTTAGGGACAAGGGCCGCCACTGAATCGATGACGATTACGTCAACCGACCCGCTCCTGACCAGCGCCTCGACTATCTCCAGGGCCTGTTCCCCTGTATCGGGCTGAGATATCAGAAGTTCTTCGATGTCCACCCCTATCTTGGCGGCGTACTTGGGATCCATAGCATGTTCCGCATCGACAAAGGCGGCTATCCCCCCCGTCTTTTGGGCCTCGGCCACGATATGAAGTGTCAGGGTGGTTTTACCGGATGATTCCGGGCCATATATCTCAACAACTCTCCCCCTGGGGATTCCCCCTATACCGAGGGCCATGTCGAGCGACATACAGCCTGTCGGGATGACCTTTATATCAGCTGCCCTTTGGCTGTCGCCGAGGCGCATTACTGCCCCTTTACCGAATTCCTTCTCTATATGAGATATTGCTATCTCAAGTGATTTTTTCTTCTCATCTTTTCCCTGGGCCATATTCTCCTCCAAAGTTTAATACGAAATCGCAGGCATACAACCCCCGATCCCCCTTTGTTAAGGGGGAATAAGGGGGCTGTGAATGCAACTCCGTACAATGTTAATACCAGACCAATCTATAGTAACGGCAGAAAGAAAATTACCATAATCCCCCCATCCCCCCTTTAGAAAAGGGGGGGAAGGCGGGATTTGATGCCAAAATATTTAATGCCTTCACTGTAACATCTTTTTCTGATATATCCTCTCTCTTCTGGCGATCTCTCTGAATTTGGGATAGATATTAGAATATTTTATACTCTCCGAGTTTCCGACGCATAGAAACCCTCCATGAGTAAGACTCTCAAAAAAAATATTTAATATATGTTCCTGCAAAATGTCGTTGAAATATATCAAAACATTGCGGCACATGATTATATTCATTTCTCCGAATATGTGGTCTGAGACAAGGTTATGATTGGCAAATATTATATTTTCTTTCAGGCCTCGGTCCATTATTATGGAGTTGTCTATACTACTGTAGTAATCGGAAAAGGCGTAGTGGCCTCCTGCTTCTTTATAGTTACGACTGTATTTCTTGGCATCTTTTATCGGGAATATCCCATCTCTGGCGGCATTGAGGGCGGAATCGTTTATGTCGGTTGCGTAGATGTGGCATCTGTCGTAAATCCCCTCTTCCTTAAGGAGTATGGCCATAGAGTAGACCTCTTCTCCCGTGGCGCACCCGGCGTGCCATATCTTTATGTGGGGATATGTCTTAAGGTAGGGGATAACCGATTCTCTCAGTTTACGGCAGGTCAGCGGATTGCGGAACATCTCGGTTACCGTTATCGAGAAATAGTAGATTAGTGATTCCAGTATCGACCTGTCAGATACGATCCTCTGCGAGACCTCGGGGAGGCTTTCAAATTTTGTTTCAAACATAAAGGAGGCCAGTCTCCGTTTTATCATAGCCGGGGCATAGTTGCGGAAATCATACCCATAATGTCTATGAACAACGGAGAGGAGCTCCATCTCTTCGTTGTTTATACCTTCGTTAATCATTGTAGGCTGTCTTTCTCCCTTTTTTCTGTTTGATATACCCTTCCACTATAATATCTTTCCCCTCCTCTTTTAAAGATATATCTGTTAAATGAAAGGCATCCTTAAGATCTGCTATCCCTTTTCCCCCCACCGAGCTTATCCCATCTTTACCGCCTATTATCTTGGGGGCGATGAAGAAGATGACCTTGTCAACCAACTCCTTGCTTAGGCAGGAGTAATTAAGGTCCGAGCCCCCCTCAAGCATTATGCTGGTAATCCCCATCTCTCCTAATTTTTTCATCCCCTCTTTTATGTCTACCCGTCCCGAATCAAGGGGGGTTAGAATAATTTCAGCCCCCTTATCTTGGAATAGTTTTATTTTTTTCTTATCAGCCAGCTCGGTGGTTATAAATATCGTTCTGGCTATGGAGAGATTATCCAAGACATTATAATCGATGGGGGTCTTTAGGCTTGAATCGACGATGATACGGGCGGCATTTTTTCTCTTCCTCGGGGTAACCAGGAGGTTGGGGTTATCCTGAAGGAGTGTCCCCGCCCCTATCATAATGCCGTCAACCTCGCTTCTTATGGAGTGGACAATCTTACGCGAAGTCTCCGAGGTAATCCATTTTGATTCTCTGGCCGAGGTGGCTATTTTGCCGTCGAGACTCATCCCCACCTTCATCAGGACAAAGGGATAGCCGGTTTTGATATATTTTATATAGCTTTCGTTTATCCTCTTGACATCCCTCTCTAACAGCCCTGTTAGAACAAGTATCCCCGCATCCTGCAACTCTTTTATCCCCTTGCCGGCCACGATTGGGTTGGGATCATGCATCCCTATGACAACCTTTTTGATCCCGCTTTTGATGATTGTCTTGGTACATGGGGGAGTCCGGCCGGTGTGGCAGCAGGGTTCGAGGGTTACATAGAGGGCGGCGTCCTTGGTAAGTTTCCCCGCCTTTTTTATGGCTACTATCTCGGCGTGGTCTGTCCCCGCCTTTCGATGGTATCCTTCCCCTACAATCTTTCTGTTATTGTAGATGACTGCTCCGACCATCGGGTTAGGGCTTGTCTTGCCTTTCCCCTTCAGGGCCAGTTCAATCGCCCTCTCCATAAGCTTACTTTTCAAGGCACATCTCCGCTATAGACAGAAAGGAAGGATTCTTTTTGGAATCAATACGTTGCCATAAAATGATATCAATAAATAAGGGAAAAGGTAATAGCATTTTTGGTTCCTTCTCATTTTAACTTACCACCCCGGCCTTCGGCCACCCCTCCTAAAATAGGAGGGGAGTTTGATGAAGTTGTATTTTGTTCCCCTCCTTGGTTAAGGAGGGGCAGGGGTGGTTGGGTGCCTACTCCAGACGGTCGATTATCCTGACTCCCTTTTTATCGATGGAGGAATTGAGGAGCCTTACCCCCTGCTCTTGCAGCTTATCGGCTAGGGCCTTCTTTTTTCCCTTGGCGGCGTAGATGAGGATACATCCTCCCCCGCCTGCACCGCAGACCTTGGCTGACATAGCCCCATTGGAAAGGGAATAGGCAATTATCTCTTCTATCTTTGGGGTGGATATCCCCCCCCAAAGACTTTTTCTCTTCTTCCACTCTCTTTGGATAAGTTTCCCCAATTGGTCGAAGTCATTATCCTTTATTGCCCTACCAACCTCCTCAGATATACGGGCTAGGGCGTTTAGATTTGTTAGGAGTTTTTTATTCCCCTCTATCACCCCCTTATAAACCTCCCAATTGTTTATCCCCGAATTGCGTGATTCCCCCGAATAGGCTATGATGAGCCTCTCCTCCAGCTCTTTAAGTTTAGCCCCCTTAAAGCCCCTTCTCTCCACCCCGTCTATATTGAGGGCGATGTTGGAAAGGCTACCGTAGAGGGGAGGAAAATAATCCTGTTCCCCGGCAGGAACCCCCAACACCCGGGCCTCTATGTTGCGGGCTATTACCTGCAGTTCCTTTTTCTTGTATCCTTTCTCGGTAACAAGGTTTAGGGCGTAGCATAGTGCAATATTCAGGGCCGATGACCCCCCCAAACCGGAACCGGCCGGGGCCTCGGAGTCGGTCTCTATTGTTAGTCCCATGGTTGGATTAAAGAAGGCTGTAATCCTAGTGACCAGTGGAAGTATATGGCGATGGTGGATTTCGGAAATAGACCCGAAAGATATCCCCTTTCCCCTGTCCTTGGAGACAACAACTATCTTTTTGTCTTTCCTAATATCTATCTTGACCTTGGCGTATATCGATAGGGCCACATTTATTGTGGAGGGCCTCTCAAGGAGAAGATAGAGGGGCCAAATATCGAGTGTCCCCCCGGCCAAATCTCCCCTCAAGGGGGCAATAACCTCTATATGTTTAAGCCTTTCCACCATCTTTTCCCATAAGTAGATATGCCTCTATAAAATCGTCGATCTCTCCGTCAAAGACCGCATCGGTATTTCCCGTTTCGTGGCGGGTTCTCAAATCCTTAATCATCCGATAGGGATGGAGGACATAGGAACGTATCTGGCTACCCCAGCCGATCTCCTTCCTTTCCCCCTGCGTCTCTTTGGCCGTTTCTTCATGTTTCAACCGCTCCAATTCATATAGCTTGGAACGGAGAACCTTCATGGCCGTGGCCTTATTCTTATGCTGCGACCTTTCATTCTGACACTGGGCAATGGTGTTGGTAGGGACGTGGGTAATCCTAACCGCCGAATCGGTCACGTTTACATGCTGCCCTCCCGCGCCGCTGCTCCGATAGGTGTCTATCCTCAGGTCTTCATCCCTGATATCGACGACTATATCGTTATCCAACTCAGGAGAAACGAAGACGGAACAGAATGAGGTATGTCGTCTCTTATTGGCATCGAAAGGGGATATCCTGACTAGCCGGTGTATCCCATTTTCCGCCTTCAGATAACCGTAGGCATAGTCTCCCGATATAGTTACGGTAGCCCCTTTAAGACCGGCCTCTTCCCCCGGCTGATAATCGGTAATCTCGGCCTTGAAACCTTTACGCTCGGCCCAGCGGAGATACATCCTCATAACCATCTCGGCCCAATCCTGCGCCTCTGTCCCCCCCGCCCCGGAATTTATCGAGACGATGGCGTTTGAGGGGTCATGTTTCCCCGAGAGCATGGAGGCAAACTCGAATGAAGCCACTTCTTTGTCTATTCTATTCAGCTCCCCCCTTATCTCTTCTTCTATCGATTCATCCTCATCCGATAGTTGGGCCAGTTCTTCCGAATCGCTAAGGGCCTGATTAAGTTTCTTCCAGCTTTCGAGCGGCTTGGACAAGGAGGAGCGCTCTTTTAATATCTTTTGCGCCTCCTCATTATCGTTCCAAAATCCGTCTTGAGAGACGACAAGGTCGAGTTCCTTTATCTTGGCTTCATTCTTGTCGAGGTCAAAGATGCCTCCGTAATCTAAGGAGTCTTTCCTTTAAGTCCTTCAACTTGGTCTTTATAGCTTCATCCATCTTCTCGGCCCATCTCCTCTTTATGTCTAAATTTAATATAAAATATTGCGGTTATCGATATCAGTAGGCAGATGTAGGCAAAGATATCGCCATACCTGCTGTAAAATGTCTTACCGACATTATCGTTCAATCTTATATCCCCAATCAATGTTTCCCCTACGAATATATCACTATATTGAACAATATTACCTATCGGGTTGATAAAGCCGCTTATCCCTGTGTTGGCTCCTCGGACTATCGGTATGCGGTTTTCCACCGCCCTAAAGGGAACCATGGCTATATGCTGATAGGGGGCGGAACTTACCCCGAACCAGGCATCATTGGTTATGTTTACCAAAAACTGCGCCCCCTCCCCGACAAACTTACGGGTCAGGTCGGGGAATATAATCTCGTAGCAGATAAGGGTGGCGAACCTCCCCTTGGGGAGGTCGAATACCTTGTAGGTATCCCCTGTCCCAAAATCCCCGACCCCTTCGACAAGCTTGCCTAGGAAGGGGAACAGTGGTTTTAAAGGGATATACTCCCCATAGGGGACTAGGTGTATCTTGTCGTAATAGTTTCCTTTGTTATCGGGGGTGAGGAAATAGGCGCGGTTGTAACTCTCTATCTGCCTATTTACTATTCGATAGCCATCGGCCCCGATTAGAAAACTTATTCCGCTCTTGTCAACAAAGCCTAAGAGATTGTCTCTCTCCTCCCCCTCCTCCTGAAGGTAGAAGGGGAGTGATGATTCGGGCCAGACTATCAGGTCAGGCCTTTCAGATAGTATCGATTCGGTCATCCCTTTATAGGTATCGACAATTAAATTTTTATAGGCCGAATCCCACTTCATATTCTGGGCTATATTTCCCTGTATCAGGGCGACCTTCAAAGGTTTTCCCTCCTCAGGGTTGTAATTTACAACCCTCTTTCGCCCATATATTGCAGTTCCTCCGATTAATATAGTTGAAACCAGGAGATAGGCAGAGACGAGCCGCCTGTTCTTCTTTCTATCCTTAAGGTTGCTTACATAGAGATAGAGGGAGATGTTCACGATGATGATTAGAAATGAAACCCCATAGACCCCGGTTATATCGGCTATCTGAATCAGCCTAAGATTGTCAAACTGCGAATAACCTATAAGCCCCCAAGGGAACCCGGTGAATAGATGGCTCCGTATCAGCTCCAAGGCCACCCAAGCCAAGGGGGCGGTGAACCATTTAATGTGTGAACTCTCCCCAGGGAAGAGGGAGAGAATCCAGGCGAAGAGGGCGAAATAGCCAGCCAGATATGTGGCCAAGACGAAGAGGATTATTACCCCTACAGATCTGGGGAGCCCTCCATAGTTGGTCATCGAGTTGGTTACCCAATAGAGTAGGAGGGTAAAGAAAACAAAACCGGATATAAATCCCCCCCTGACTGCCTCTCTCCTTGTTCCCTTATCTATTATGTAGAAGAGGGGAATGAGGGCCAACCAGGCCATAATTTTCAGACCGGGCAAAGGGAAACTTATGGCCAGAAGTAGCCCGGATATGAGAGGGAAAATAGTTGCCTGCCACCTTAAATTTTTATTGATAAATATCATAATAAGAGCTTATGCAAAGTTGTATTCAAAATGATAACAAGGCGGCAAGGAGGAAGCGACTCACAACCCCCTTATTCCCCCTTAATAAAGGGGGATAGGGGGTTGTATGTCGAGGAGCTGACGACGAAGCCAACGCAGTTAGCGGTTGAAAGCGACTTTGCATAAAGGTTTTGTTCACTTGCCCGATACCCGTTTATAAGTTAGCATAAGATTATATAGTACTAAATTTAGATATAGGAAGCGACAGTGACGAAAATCAAGAACGACAACTTTTTAAGGGCCTGCCGTAGAGAGGCTACCGATTACACCCCAATCTGGCTTATGCGCCAAGCCGGTCGCTATATGGCCGAGTATAGAAAACTGAGGGAGAAGGCCGATTTTCTAACCATGTGTAAAACCCCGGAGCTGGCCGCCGAGGTTACCATGCAGCCGATAAACCGTTTCGATCTCGACGCCGCCATAATATTTGCCGATATCCTCCTCCCGGTTGAGGGGATGGGGATAAACCTTGAGTTTAAAGAGAAGACCGGCCCGATAATCCATAACCCGGTCAGGAACAGAAAGGATATCGATGCGCTCAGAATAATAGATGCGGAGCGGGATGTTCCCTATCTCTCCAAGGCGATATCTTTAGTTAAGCAAGAACTTAACAATAAAATCCCACTTATCGGCTTCTCCTCCGCCCCATTTACCCTGGCAAGTTATATGATTGAAGGGGGGCATTCGAGGAACTATCTTGAAACGAAGCAGATGTTCTACAACGAGCCTGAGATGTGGAACGACTTGATGACTAAGATAGTCGATGTTCTTATTATCTCCCTAAAGGCGCAGGTTGAAGCCGGGGTTGATGTTTTACAGCTATTCGATAGTTGGGTTGGATGTCTCTCAACAGGTGACTATAGAGAATATGTCCTCCCTCATTCCAAGAGGCTTATCGATTCAGTTAAAGGGGAGGGGCTACCGATTATCCATTTCGGCACCGACACCGCCACACTCCTAACATCAATGAAAGAGGCGGGGGGAGATGTTATCGGGGCCGACTGGAGGATAAACCTTGATGAGGCCTGGAAGATGATAGGGGATGATGTAGGAATACAGGGGAACATAGACCCACTCATTCTCTTCTCTAACCAGAAAGAGATAGAGAAGAGGGTCAAAGACATTTTGAATAGAGCCGAGGGGAGACCCGGGCATATATTCAACCTTGGTCATGGAATACTTCCAAAAACCCCGATCGATAATGTCGCCTTCCTCATAGATACTGTCCACAACCTGAGCCGAAAATGAAAAATTCCAGCCCCGATTATGCCCTTATCCTTATGGCACTTGGCGGGCTTGAATCGATAGCTGATATCGAGCCCTTCTTAAGAAGGATTATGAAGAAGCGCCCTCCGACCGAGGCTCAGATATCGGAGATAAAGGAGAGGTATCAGCTAATCGGCGGCAAATCTCCCCTCAATGAAATCACTAAAGCCCAGGCTGAAATGTTGCAGGCCAGGTTTGATAAGGAAGATATTAGAGTCAAGGTTTTTACCGCCTTCCGCTTTTCTCCCCCATACATAGCCGACACCCTATCGGCCATATCGGCCCTCGGCATTGAAAATGTTTTGGCCTTTAACATCGCCCCCCAAAGATCGGAGATGATGATCTGCCAATATCGGGAGGAGATAGATATCGCCCTGGCCGATATGGTTTATCCCCCACGCTTCTCATTTATCAACGGTTACTACAGCAATGAAAACTTCTTAAAAGGGATGGCCGAAAATGTAAAGAAGGCTATGGCCAATATTGATGGGGGGAAGACGACTATTATCTTCACTGCCCACTCCGTCCCTGTGCGGCAGGAGGATAAAACCGATGAGTATGAAAAACAGCTTAGAGAAACGGTTGAAGGTATTCTTAAATATACGGGGGAGATAAACCATCTCTTCGGCTATCAGAGCAAAGGCTTTTCCCAAGGAGATTGGCTTGAACCGAGTGTTGAGACAGTTATAGAAACATTGGCTGATAAGGATATTAAAAATGTTCTCTTTGTTTCGGTCGGTTTCGTCTCCGACAATCTGGAGATTCTCTATGATATCGATATCTGCTACCGAAAGCTGGTTGAAGATATGGGGCTTAAATTTTACAGATCAGAATCGCTCAATAAGAATTCAAAACTGATAGAGGCGATTTATGAAACCTCAAGGGAGCGGTTTAAGATATGAAGCAGATTGCAATTGTAGGTGGAGGGATATCAGGGTTAGCCGCCGCCAACGCCCTTGAAAAGAGAGCCGCCGAACAGAACATTCCTATCAAGATAACTATTATCGAAAGAGCCAATCGTATCGGGGGGAATATCTCTACCGAAGATTACAATGGCTTCAAAATTGAAGGGGGTCCCGATTCCTTCTTCTCCCCAAAACCTGCCGCAATTAAACTGGCTATCGAACTTGGGCTCACAGATTCTCTCCTAAATACCAACAGCGAGAAGAAGGGGATATCTGTCTATCACAAGAAGAGATTACACAATATTCCGGATGGGGTTATCCTCCTAAACCGCTCGATGATTAAACCTCTCCTCTTCGGTTCCCTAATGTCAATCAGAGGGAAGCTGAGAATGGCCCTCGAACCTTTTATTCCTAAGAAGAATGATGGTGAGGATGAATCTCTGGCCAACTTTATCCGAAGAAGGGTAGGGGGAGAATTTCTCTATAAGATTACCGAACCGCTCCTGGCCGGCATTCACGCCGGAAACGCCGAGACGATGTCTATCCGCTCAACCTTCCCCCAATTTGTTCAGTTGGAGGAAGAGTATGGGAGTATCACCAGGGCCATCTTTTCCCCAAAAAGAAGCGATGCCGGAGGAAAGCGTTCTTCTTCATATACCCCTTTCGTAACCTTAAAGGACGGGATGAAACAACTCCCCGAAGCGATTGTGAGCAAACTTAAAGATACAGAGATAAACCTTAATATTGAGGTTGAGAAAATATCTGAGACAGGAAGCGGATATAAAATATCGGCTAAAGGGGGGAAAGAGGTTGAGGCCGATGTGGTTATCATCACCACCCCTGCCTACTCCGCCGCCGACATGCTTGAAGAGACAGATGCTGAATTGGACGCTAAACTTAGAGAGATTAATTACGCCTCCACCGCAACCATTACCCTCGCCTACCCGAAAGAAAAGATAGACCAATCTTTCATGAAAGGTTTCGGAATAATTATTCCGAGAAGCGGGGATAACCTAATAAAGGCGATTACCATAACATCTAATAAATTTTTTCACCGCGCTCCTGATGGCGCACTTCTTATTAGGGTATTTGTAGGGGGAGGGGGGGATGATAAAATTCTTTCCCTTAGCGACTCTGACATCATGCAAAAGGTCAGAGAAGAATTGAAAAGTATAATGGGGATAGCCGAAGAACCTCTCTTAAATAGAATTAATAGGTGGAATAATGTCTGGCCTCAATATGAGGTAGGGCATAAGAAGAGGGTTGATAGAATAGAAGAAATTGTCTCAAAACATAAAGGACTCTACCTGACCGGAGCGGCCTATCGGGGAATTGGGATAGCCGACTCGGTTTTGAACTCGGACAAGATTGCGGAACAAATTCTTTCCTTAAAATAAATCTCCTCTCCCTTGAGGGGAGAGGATTTAAGGTGAGGGCGGAATTTTAGCCCTGTCATTCCCGTGAAAACGGGAATCCATGAATTTGAATATTTTCTTCTTCATTTCTTGCTCGTCCAAGAAACGAAGCAAAGAAGGACGGTCTGCTCATTTTTTAAACGGCTTGAAATAACGGTTGGTCTCGGAGCCTAAAGAACTCGCAAGGCTATGCCTTGCTCAGACATGCTTTAGGCTTTTTCCCTCAACCGACCTATTCCAATCCTAAAAATGAGATGGCGGGGATTGAAGATAGGTAGGCTTCAGATTATTTATCTATCTTTTTCAATACAGTAGATAGTGTTATATTTGATGGGTAATTATTAGGTCTTTAATCTCAATTATGGGAGATTTCCGTGCACCTTCACCTTAGCGACTTAGATGAGCTCTATCAGAGTGTCCGTAATACAAAATCAAAGAAATATCTACAAGAAGCTATTTCCTCTTACCGAGCCGGGGCTTATAGGTCGGCAATCATAACTACATGGATAGCAGTTTGTGTGGATATTATAGAAAAAATAGCGGAGCTTGGAATCAGTGGTGATACTGCAGCAAAAGAAATATACGGTAGACTACAAAATATATCAGCAAATAATGTCAGTGAAATGCTCTCGTTTGAGAAGGGAATATTAGATTACGCTTGTGATAAGCTTGAGTTGATATCTTTTATCGAGAAAGCTCATCTTCAAAGGTTGAATGATGACAGAAACATTTGTGCCCATCCTACATTTTCTGAAGATGGTAGTCAATTTAGCCCATCGCCTGAGTTAGCAAGAGCCTACATTGTACAAGCATCAAACTACTTGCTTATACAAGTCCCCGTTAAAGGTAAGGTGGCGATAGACCGTACATATAATGTTATCACAGAAGAATCATTCCCTCAGAATGAAGAGCTGGCTTTCGATGTACTTTCATCTGGTAATTATTTGGGGCGAGTACGAGATAGTGTCATAAGAAATTTAACTATAATTTTAATAAAAAGATTGTTCCTAGATAATGAATCTATTGCCAAACCTATGTTTAATAGGATATCTGCTGCTCTAGGAGCCATCAGTAGAATTAATGGGCAAGCCTATAAAGAAGTTCTTAAAGAAAAATTAAGTCCAATGCTGGTCGATGCGGGCGATAAAAAGCTTAAGCGTATATTTCCTTTCCTCATCAATCGAGTTGAGGCATGGGATAATATAGAAAAAGCAGACAAAATAAGAATAGTAGTCCTAATAGAGTCAATGACTGTTGAAGAGTTGATTAAGTATAATATCCCTAGCTTGGCTAACATCAATAAAGATATAAATCCAGCTCTCCAATCTCGGATTGGAACTTTAGATCAACTTGCAATCAGGAAGTTTTTAGAGTCGGTTCCGACATCTCAGGTGCTTAAAAAATACGCTTTGAACCTATTTATATCATCTGGAAGCTTTGATGCAACTTACGGGATTGGAACAAAAATTCTTGTGCCTTATTGTAAGTACTTTAATGAAGAGGATGTTATTTTACTTTTCGATGGAATATATAAAAATAGCTCATGGGATATAAATCAAATACTAAACGCAGGAGGCATAGATCAAATATTGTCTGAGCTTTACATTGGCACAAAAAGCAATATAAACGAACACGGAAAAACTTGGATGGAATTCTGGAGCAACGTCAAGGCGACGGGTCATGATTATCCAACCTTAAAGACTCGTTTTATTGAAGACAAATTATTAGACGAAGTTGTTGAAGACTTTGATGCAGATAATATCCCCTTTTGAGTAGGGCTAGGGTCACCTGTCGAGGGTCGATGGTCAGGTCTATAATGTTTATATCCTTGGAAACCACATAGATTCCGCATCAAGTGCGGAAGGACAAGAGGTATATTTTTTTCGTGTCTTTTGTGTGTTTCGTGGTTAAAAACCTCGGCAGTTAAGCCATTTTAATGTCAATCCTAAATTAGCCCATCGGATTTCAGTTTAGCTTTGAGTTTATCAAAACTGATTGTCGGTTCATTTTTTCTTTCTTCAAAAACAGCCAAATCATGTATGTCTTCTTTCGTCAACTTGCCATGATTTTGAACGACACATTTCTTCTTGCCCGATTCATCAGCTATAATTTTTTTGCTCATAGTCACACTCAAACATGAAATAACTTTTTGGAGACAATAAAGCCCTTGTTTATTAAGCTATTATATCTTCAAGACTAACATAATATTAGGGATTACTTCTATAGGGAATTAATCTCAGTGCCTCAGCGTTTTATATGTTTCAAATCCCTCCCAACCTCCCTTTTCTAAAGGGAGGTTTTTAGAGGTGTCCTCGGCGGTTAATAATGTTTAATCCTTATGGTACTCGCTTAAACAATGCCTACAACCGTTATATCCATCTTCTTCGAGGGCTTTCTTTGCTTCCTCTAATGTATAGAAGAGTACCTTATCATCTTCTTTCATCTGCCAGATTTGGCAGGCGTAGAGACTGTTCATAAGGTGGTGTATCTCTTTTGTTTTTACATTGCCGACGTATTCAACCTTCCTGACCGGCTCCTCTTCTTCTCCTATGACTGACATTACGTTCTCCTCATTAAAAGTTAACGATGAAACAATCACTGATCCTAATTCTATTGTAAAAACCTCTGTTTTAAAAGCAAATATAGGTTATCCTATAAGAGTAAGTTTGCTTATAGAAAAGGCGTTATAGATAATGTTATAGGCCTGATAATCAATGCTGTAATTAGAGGCCGTAAAAATGGAAATTATCAAAAATGTTGCGCCGCCGGTTCCTGATGAGCTGATGCAAAAGGCCCAGGAGCTGTATGACTATATAGAGAAGTCGTCTGATACCCCCCTCAAAAAGCTATCCCATATATATGATTACCTGACGGAATTTTCAATCTTTGCGCAGACATTTTCGAAATGTTCTAAGGGGTGTTCGGCCTGTTGCGCTTACGGGGTGAGTATTACCACCTTTGAGGCAGAATATATTTCCCTCAAAACGGGAATAGAATATAGCCGGGAGACTGTATTTGCAAAAAATGATAATGCCGATTGTCCTTTCCTTGGGAATAGTGGTGAGTGCTCTATCTATGATTGCCGGCCTATAATTTGTTGGATGGTTCACACCCTGGGTGACCCTAAAAATTGTGAAATTGGTGTTGGGGAAAACCAGGTTTGGTACGGGTCTCAAGGCGCCAATTTCAGCAATTCCGTTTATAGTGAACTTATTCAGTTGATTAATATTCAAAACCTTTTATTGGGTGGAGATGTGAGGGATATAAGATTCTTTTTCCCCTACGATAATTTGTCTCTGCCAAAGTCTCTCCTTTTCTGAATATCCTTGCCGATGTCCCCTTTATCTAATATTATGTATCTTCTATTAAACTTAAAAACAAACAGTTAGATGGCATAACTGTAAAGATAAAAATGGATATTATCTACAATAAAATATTTCTTGAGCATAATACGGGGAATCATCCTGAGAGTATTCAGCGCCTCCTCTCGTTTGGCGAGCTTGAGGAGACCGAGATTCCGAGTGGTGAGGAATATCTGGGGCTTATCCATTCGAGGGAATATGTTGATTCGGTTAAGGCGGCCTGCAAGGTTGGCGGATATATGGATGCCGATACAGTTGTTTCGGCGAGGAGTTATGAGGCGGCTATATATGGGGTGGGTGCGGCGGTGATGGCCTCCGAAACAAATGGCTTTGCCCTTGTTCGTCCTCCGGGGCATCACGGCTTTCCAAATAAATCGAGCGGTTTCTGCATCTTCAATAATATTGCCATCGCCTCCAAGAGGTTGGTTGATATGGGGAAGAGGGTCTTTATTCTCGATTTTGACGGCCATCTTGGAGACGGAACAGAGCACTGTTTCTACAATTCGGATAAGGTCTTATATTGGTCGCTCCACCAGTCGCATGCCTTTCCCGGGGGGGGCGACGTTGTGGAGATTGGAGAGGGGGCAGGGAAGGGCTATACGATAAATATCACTTTATTTGCCGGTGCCGGTGACGACATCTATATGAGGGCCGTAGACGATTTTATGACCATCGCTGAGCAGTTTAAACCTGATGTGGTAGCCGTCTCGGCCGGTTTTGACGCTCATCAGAGCGATTTTCTCCTTGACCTTAGGCTGAGCCTTGATACCTATTATAAGATTGGCAAAATATTACGGGAGCGGTTCGACAATATATTTGCCGTCCTTGAAGGGGGCTACAATACAGATTTTCTCTCTAAGGGGGTCTACAATTTTATAGATGGGATAAATGGGGAGAAGATGAGGTTTAGAGAGAAGGAAACCGAGTCTAAGATATCAATCATCGAGCAGTATCATCACTATACGGCGCAGCATCTTAAGGAACTGCTTTCACCGTACTGGTCTCTCTAGGTACAGAGCGGCATAAATTTGTATCCCTTTGTTACTCCTTGCCTCGTCGTTACGACGTATGCCTAATACGCCTCACTCCTCACCTTCGTTGCGCCTCGGCCTACTTCTTTCTCCCGCTCTTGATAAAGACAATTCCCCTTTTTATGAAGAGGGATGTAAAATAATATCTAACTACCTGAATAATGATACAATACATTTGCTTAGTCCTGACATTCTTATGTTGTTAAAACCATGCCTAATGATATAATGTTATTCCAAATTGAAAAAAAGGAGGTTGCAATGAGCAAAACAAGAAAAGCTAAAATCACAAGTTTTTTATACGCAAGACCTTCATTTCTCGAAGGAGTTGGTCGAGTTGTCGATTTTGGAAATGCTTTACAGAAATATAATACTTCATCCTCGTCAGCGAGAGCCGATGAAAGGTCTATTCGATCTGACTGGGCTTCTGTAGGGAGCGACATGTGCCAAGTGCTGGAAAACACACAAATTAATCATAAAATTTGATGACGGAAAAAGACGAACAACGCGAAGAACTTCAAAATAAGATTTTTTCATCTCCTGAAGAGCGTTCTGCTGCGCAAGGTAATATTCCTGATGATGGGGATGTAAAAAACAGGAAGGGCTCGCAAATTACTTGTGTGCAAGGATCTCATTTTTCTGGTCCTCTTCCCCCGCCACAATTATTAGAACATTACGATAAAGTTGTGCCTGGATGCGCTGAAACCATTATTGAGCAATTTGTCGCTCAAGGAAACCATAATAGGCGAGAATTAGAAAAATTAGTCATTGCAGGAGACGTGAGGCGCTCTAACTTGGGATTAGTGGCTGGATTTATTTTGGGGCTAGTGGGATTGCTAGGTTCGTTTTATCTTATCTCACATGGATATAGTGTTGAAGGATTGACAACAGTAATAATAGCGCTTGTTTCACTTGTAGGGTCATTCATCTATGCGGTATGGGAAAGAAAAAAGGAACGAGAGGAGAAGGCAGAGTTGGTTCCACCCTCAGCGGAAGATTAAAAAGCACCGTGCCTTTGTATTTAACCCCTTTTAGTGCATTTCGTGTGTTTCGCGGTTAAGCCCTCTCCGCTCTCAGCGTCCTCGGCGGTTAATAAGAGAGGCGGTCTATGATTAGCAACCAGTATTGCTACTCGTTATCAAGATGATCGTATATTGCCTTTTTAACGCTCTCGGTCTTGGCCGGAAGGTCTATCGGTAGGTTGGCATATTTATTGTCAATCCCCTTCAATGCCCCGGTATGGTAATCCTTCTTAAACTCGGTAAACTTTAGTCCGTGGGCGGTTGAAACAACTACAACCTTATCGTTCTGTTTAATCTCTCCCCGATCAACCATCTTAATAAGGGCGGCCAGGGCGACACCCGTGTGAGGGCAGTTGAACAGACCATATTTATCCCCCATAGCGGCGGCGTTGGCCAATTCTTCTTCGCTGGCCTCTTCAACCTGCCCGTCGAACTGTTTCAAAACCTTGATGGCCTTATCAACACTTACCGGGTTTCCTATCTGGATGGCGCTGGCCAGGGTCTTCTTAGCGGTTACAGGGGCAAACTCTTTAAAGCCTGTCTGATAACTTAGGTAGAGCGGGTTGGCCTGAGCGGCTTGGGCAACCACTATCTTGGGGAGTTTATTTATAAGTCCAAGCTCCTGCATCATCAGGAAACCTTTGCCGAGGGCGCTGACATTGCCGAGGTTGCCCCCCGGAATGATTACGATGTCGGGGACCTCCCAATCGAACTGCTGAACAATCTCAAAGGCTACGGTCTTTTGCCCCTCTATGCGGAGGGAGTTCATCGAATTGGCCAGATAGATATGCTGGTCGGCCGTTACCTCCTGAACAACCTTCATACAGCCGTCGAAGTCCGTATCCAGAGAGAGGACGAGTGAGTTGTTGGCGATAGGCTGAATAAGCTGGGCAATCGAGACCTTATTCTTCGGCAGAAAGACGATAGACCTTATTCCAGCCGCCGCGCAGTAGGCCGCCAGAGCAGCCGAGGTGTCGCCGGTGGAGGCGCAGGCAATAGCCCTGATATCCTTCCCCTCGGCAATCATCTGTTTAACCATCGAGACGAGGACTGTCATCCCCAAGTCTTTAAAAGACCCGCTGTGGCTGTTGCCGCAAAGCTTTATCCAGAGGTCGTTAAGCCCCAGCTTATGTCCGAACCTCTCGGCCCAGAATAGGTTGGTATGTCCCTCAAGAAGGGAGACGATGTTTTCATTATCAACCTCGGGGCAGACCAACTCCTTTTTCCCCCAGATACCGCTTCCGTAGGGCCAAACATTTTTTCTTGTCCTATCTTCGAATAGTTTTTTCCACTCCTCGGCCGACTTCTTTTTAAGCTCAGCCACATCGTGGACAACCTCAAGGAGGCTGCCGCACTTTTTGCAGCGGTAGACTACCTCGTTTAGGGGATAGCTTTCTCCGCAACCGGCGAAACATTCGAATCTGGCGCTATATGACACGATTTTTCCTATCTGTTTATTGTTTATACCTTTGCTGTTACTCAATTTTTCGTTAGGGCGTATGCCCTCCTTTTAACCCTAAAAATCAAATGGCGAACTAACTTCTCCCCTCCCTTGAGGGGAGGGGACTAAGGGGAGGGTGAATTAATTGTCCCCCCTCACCCCACCCCTCTCCCGCTAGGGGAGAGGGAGTTGTTGAGAAAGCCTAAAAATCAAATGGCGGAGTTGCTGAGCGGTAGCCATCAGCTTTTGTCTTTTATCTGTGTTTATCCGTGTTAATCTGTGGTTCCAACTCCCCATTTTTTATTAAAACGGTTTTAAGTCTACAAATACAGGATAATTCTTTATCTTGTTATAGAAAAGACCTCTCATCCTTTCCAGCCCTTCCGGGGTGAGCGATTCAAACCGAAGAACCAGAATAGGCTGCGTGTTTGAGGCCCTAATCAGCCCCCAGCCATCTTCAAAGATAACCCTGGCCCCGTCTACATCAACTACGTTATATTTTTCTTTAAGCTCTTTGGTCATATCGGCCACTATATTGAACTTCTCACTATCGGGGCAGTCTATCCTTATCTCCGGCGTGGTGAATGTTTTGGGTAAATCGGCCAGCATGTCGGAGATAGTTTGGTCGCTGTTAGAGAGTATCTGAAGCAGGCGGCAGGAGGCGTAGATGGCGTCATCAAAGCCATGATAGCCGTCGCTGAAGAAGATATGCCCGCTCATCTCTCCGGCCAGTTCTGCCCCGACCTCTTTCATCTTATTCTTGATGAGGGAGTGACCTGTGGCTGACATGACAGGAACTCCGCCATGCTTCTCGATATCCTTGGGGAGATTCTGGGAACATTTAACCTCGAAGACAATCCTGGCTCCCTTTTTCCGGCTCAGAATCTCACGGGCGAAGATAACCATCAGCTGGTCTCCCCAGATGATTCCCCCTTTTTCATCAACTACTCCGATACGGTCGGCATCACCATCGTAGGCAATACCTACATCTGCCTTTTCTTCTTTGACTTTTTTAATCAGGTCGAGCAGGTTTTTTTCTACGGTCGGGTCGGGGAAATGATTGGGGAAATGGCCGTCCGGTTCGCAGTATAGTTCAACAACCTCGCACCCCAAGTCTCTTATCAGCTGCGGGGCGAACATGCCGCCGACACCGTTTCCGGCATCTAGGACAACCTTGAGCTTCTTCCCGAACTTTATCCGTTCTTTGATCATCTCAAGATAGGCCGGGACTATATTCTCTTCAAGGAGTCTCCCCTCTCCTTTGGCGAACATCCCCCCCTCTATAATCTCTCTTATCTCTTGAATCTCTTTTCCATGTATGGTGCTGTCGCCGATGGCCACCTTGAAGCCGTTAAACTCAGGCGGGTTATGGCTGCCGGTAATCATAATGCCCCCTTCAACATCCAGGCTGAAGAGGGAGTAGTAGAGAATGGGCGTAGCTGTCAGGCCGAGATCAACAACGTCGACACCGGTTGAACGTAGTCCACTGATAAGGGCCTTGGAGAAACCTTCCGAGCTGAGTCTGACGTCGCGGGAAACGGATACCCTGACGAGTCCCTGACGTCTCATCTTTGTTCCGATACCTTGGCCGAGTTGGGTAACAACCTCGTCGGTTAGATCCGTGCCGACCATTCCCCTTATGTCGTATTCTCTGAATATCTCGCTATTCATGAGCCTCCCTATTCATTACGGGCATATTTGGCGCGCCCAATCTGATAGATATCGTTACCGTATATATCGTTTATTACGATAGCCTGAAAATCCTCCACTTCCATTTTTCTAATCGCCTCCGGCCCAAGATCTTCATAGGCGATTATCTCTACCTTTTTTATGGAGCGGGCAATAAGGGCGCCTGCCCCGCCAATGGCAGCGAAATAGACCGCCTTATGTTTTTTCATCGCCTCGATTACCTCCGGGGCGCGTCCCCCTTTCCCTATCATCCCCTTTAGGCCAACCTCCATCAGGCGCGGGGCGTAAGGGTCCATCCGGTAGCTTGTGGTCGGGCCGGCCGAGCCGATTACCTTCCCCGGTCTGGCCGGAGCAGGACCCACATAATATATGATCTGCCCTTTCGGGTCAAAGGGGAGAGGTTTCCCAGCATCCAAGAGGTCTACCATCCTCTTATGGGCGGTATCACGGGCGGTATAGATTGTCCCTGATATCTTGACCATATCCCCAGCCTTAAGTTTGCTGACAACCGCATCATCCATCGGGGGAACTATCTTTATAAAGTTATCCATCATTAAATTCTCATATTGTGATTTCTTTGTGTCTGCTGGCGTGGCAACAGACATTGACCCCTACCGGAAGCGAGGCTATGTGGGTGGGGAACATCTTTATGTGTACCGCCATGGCGTAGAATCTTCCCCCCAAACCTTGCGGTCCCATTCCAAGGTTGTTTATCTTCTCCAACAACTCTTCTTCCAAAGCAGCTAGTCTTGGCTCCGGGTTCTTGCTCCCTATCGGCCTTAAGAGAGCCTCAGTAGCCAGCATAGCAACCTTTTCCAAGCTCCCTCCGATGCCTACTCCGACAATAACCGGAGGGCATGGGTTTGCTCCTGATTCAGACATCCTTTTAATGACAAAATCTTTTATCCCTTCAACCCCGTCGGCCGGTTTGAGCATGGTAACACGCCCCATATTGTTACATCCGCCCCCCTTGGGAGATACTGTTATCTTAAGTTTGTCTCCGGGAACTATGTTGTAATAGATAGAGGCGGGGGTATTGGTTTCGGTGTTTTGTCTGGTCAGCGGATCGCAGATAGATTTTCTAAGATAGCCATCTTTGTATCCCGCCTCTACGCCTGCATTGATTGCCTCATCAATGGAACCCTCTATGCAGACATCTTCTCCGATATCGACGAAGACCATGGCCACTCCCGTATCTTGGCAGATTGGCATCTGTTCGGTGCGGGCAATCTCGGCATTCTCAAGGAGGGCCTTTAAAATCTCTTTTCCCACCGGGGACTCCTCCAGCTCCAACCCTTTCTTAAAGGCCTTGATTACATCCTCCCCAAGGTTGTAGTTGGCGCTCATACAGAGTTCCTTAACCTTCTCTTCTATCTCTTTTGATGCGATTTTTCTCATTTAAGTATTTATCTTATTGGTATGGTTGTAATTATTAAAACATGTCTGGACATGATATCAGGAAAAGGGCTGAACAGGCAAATAGAAGGGGACGGCTATAGACTCTTGAGGAGCGTTTCTGCGGCGTGTATGGCTGCTTTGGCGGTGCAGGCGGAGCTGTGGAATAGAGGGGCAGAGTCGTCGATAGAGTATAGTCCGCCTATGGGGGTCTTGGCCCGTAGCTTTGGCAGTTTGTAGAGATGCCGCTCTCCTATATATTTAGAGACCCCATCTTTGCCGCTTATGCTTTTATACGATTCGTGGTCGACGATACTATAGCTATCTATATGTTTGGACAGAAAAGGCAGAGACCCCTCAAGCCTGGAGATAATCTCTTCGGCCTTTAAATTTTTATTCTCTTGGCTAACTTCCTCCCCCTCTATTATCGGGGTCCAGGATGTTACCGTTAGAGTTCTTTTTCCTGTTGGGGCGTGTTTTGTATCGTTGTCCCGGTTTAGATAGATATGAAGAATCTTGCTTTGATCTTCGGAGTCCTGCAGTAATACCCTTTCCATCATAGGTTCAGGGATGACCTTTGAGTCTACCCCGATAAACAGTGTAAAGGGGACGAGGGTCTCCCTCTTCGGTGGCCTGCCCTTCTTGGCCAAATAGTTACTTAAGCTCCCACTTGGCAGCAACTTTGAGTTTATCTGGTAGAAAGGGAGGGAGGCCAAGACGTAGTTTGATTCAAGTTCAATCGGGGAGTCTCCTTCTCTTCCCACTATACCGCAGGCCCTGTTTTTCCTGATGATTAGGTTGTCGCACTTCGTGTTGGTTACTATTTTACCCCCCAGGGAGATGATACTATCCCTTAACTTGTCGACCAGCGTCCCGTATCCCCCCCTAATCTTGTAGACCCCCCTCTTTGTCCTTCCTATCAATACTGATGAGGTGGTTAGGGGGATGTCGTGACTATTCTGACCCATGATGGGAAAGTTTTGTATGGAGAAAAAGTCTTTTATCTCTTTGGGCTGTTGCCCGATTATTTTCGATAGAGGCCTTTCGGCGTTAAAGAGGGCCTTCATCCTTCTGTTAGATTGAAGTATGGGGGAGTTTTTATTTGTATCGTAGTGATCCAGCATTGAATAGGGATGCCTCTCAGGGATAGCATTAAAGATAATCTCCTCCAGGCTATCCATCTTGTCATATATGCTCAGGATATCAGTTGTGTGTCCCGGGAATTCTCTACCCAGCTCTGCGGCCATATCCTCCCGTTTGGAGAGTATGTTGATTCGGTGTTTGGGGAGTAGAAGCTGCAGGGGGGTAGAAATTGGTTCTACTATCCCTCCTTCGGCAAGGGGGTCGCCTAATTTAAGTTCTCTGAAGAGCCAATGAAAGACCTCTCCATATCCGAAGCCGGATAGGATGTCGGTTCCGACGTTGCAATGATAACCGATCTTATCGGTCAAATATCGAGAAAAGCCGCCGACGGCCGAGGCCTGTTCTACGACAGTTACGTCTAATCCGTTCTTGGCCAGTATGGAGGCTGCGGTAAGACCGGCTATCCCCCCCCCGATTATAATTGCTTTATTTTTCACGCTATCTATAGTATTGGAGGCCTGCTCTCCTCCAACCGAGGGGGAGACAATAGGGTCTTTATTTAGAGAAATGCTCGCTTATGAAGTTCGTGGAAAAATGCCCTTCCCTGAACGCTTTATTTGCCAAAACCTTCCTGTGGAACGGGATGGTGGTTTTAATCCCCTCCACGTGGAACTCTTCAAGGGCCCTATTCATCTTGGCCAAGGCATCCTCACGGTCGATTCCATGCACAATAAGTTTACATATCAAAGAATCGTAGTTAGGCAAGACGGTATAGTCGGTGTATATAGCGGTATCGACCCTTATTCCTGGGCCTCCCGGGAAGTTTAGGGCGGTTATCTTGCCGGGGCAGGGGATAAATTTATCAGGGTCTTCGGCGTTGATTCTACACTCTATGCTATGTCCGAATATCTTTACATCCTCCTGCTTAAGTTTTAGACTTTCTCCGGCCGCTATCCTTATCTGTTCCTTTACCAGGTCGACTCCTGTAACCATCTCGGTAACCGGGTGTTCTACCTGTATTCTGGTATTCATCTCTATGAAATAATAATTACCGTCGCTATCCATAAGGAACTCTATCGTTCCGGCACTTACATATCCAACGGTGGCGGCCGCCTTGACCGCTGTCTTACCCATCTTTTCACGCTGCTTAGGGGAGATGATGGCGCATGGGGCCTCTTCCAGGAGTTTTTGGTGCCTCCTCTGTATGGAGCAGTCCCTCTCTCCCAGATGAATGATCTGACCTGATGAGTCCCCCAATATCTGGAATTCTATATGCTTGGGGTTTATGAGGAATTTTTCTATATAGACGTTGGCTTCACCGAAGGCCGCCTCTATCTCCTTCTTTATAAGATTGAAAGACTTGGCGACATCCTCCTTCTTTTCGACTACCCTTAGTCCTTTTCCCCCGCCCCCTTCGGCTGCCTTCATGATTATCGGGTAGCCTATCTTATCGGCGACTATGACCGCCTCTTCAGCCGATTCAATCTGGCCGTCGCTCCCGGGAATGGTAGGGATACCGGCCCCTTTCATAATGCTTATGGCCCTAACCTTGTTCCCCATCAGTCTTATATTTTCGGGGGTAGGGCCTATAAATGTAATACCGCAGGCCTCGCAGACCTCAGGGAGGGCCGGGTTTTCAGAGAGAAAGCCGTATCCGGGGTGAATGGCATCGGCCCCTGTAATCTCGGCGGCACTTATTATGCTTGGAATATGAAGGTAGCTCTTGCTGCTTGCGGCAGGTCCTATACAGACAGATTCATCGGCAAATTTAACGTGGAGGGCATTGGCATCGACCGTTGAATGGACGGCAACGCTCTTAATGCCGAGTTCTTTACAGGCCCTTATTATTCTGAGGGCTATCTCCCCTCTATTGGCTATCAATATTTTTTGAAACATAACTTACTTCTCTATCACAAAGAGGGTTTCGTCATACTCGACAGGAGCAGCATTTTCAGCAACGATGGAGATAATCTTACCGGAGGCCTCTGCCTCTATTTCGTTCATAAGTTTCATCGCTTCGACTATACATAGAACCTGTCCCTTTTGAACCATATCCCCCTCCTTAACGTAAGGGTCCTCCCCCTCTCCCGGAGACCTGTAGAAGGTGCCGACCATAGGAGAATTAATCTTTATATAGTTGTCCCCTTCGGGTATTACCTTCCCTTTAGGTGTGGCGGCGGCTTTAGGGGTCGCCGGCGCAGGGACTGCGGCATGTCTAACGGCTGGGGCTGTCTCAATAAATCCCCCCCCTTTTCTTAGGCGAACCTTGGAGTTGTCCTTTTCAATCTCTAATTCATTAAGGTCGCTCTTCTCGAAAATGTCGATTAGTTTTTTAATCTCATTTAAGTCCATTTTCTGTTATCTCCTTTATCTTTGGTAAAAAATCGATTATCTATTAGGATTATGAAGTCCAATGATACCATACGAGGAGGGTATTTTACTATTCAGATTCTTAAAATTACCCCCCCAAGTTGGCCTTAGGTATACCTGAGGTTAATATCTCGCAGCCTTCTTTGGTTACGAGTATCATATCCTCTATTCTTGCCCCGCCCCAACCGGGGATATATATACCGGGCTCCACCGTTATGACCATCCCGGCCTTTAATATCGTATCGCTTTTGGCCGACACCCTTGGTGACTCATGTACCTCAAGACCCACACCATGCCCTGTGCCGTGCCCGAAGAATTCCCCATAGCCGGCATCCTCGATAATGTCTCTGGCAATCTTGTCTATATCTTTAGCCGGAACACCTGCCTTTACCCCCTTGATTGCCTCCATTTGAGCCGATAGAACGATATTGTATATTTCAGCCTCTTTTGGGCCTAAATCTCCGATTGGCAGGGTTCTGGTGCAGTCGGAATGGTAGCCGTTATATTTGGCCCCGAAATCTATGGTTATCATTTCCCCCGTTTCTACTCTCCTCTTGGTTCCGATACCATGGGGAAGTGAACCTCTTTCCCCCGAGACAACTATAAAGTCAAAGGCGGTTTTTTCGGCCCCCCCTTTTCTTATCTGATATTCAAGTTTGGCCGATATATCCCATTCAGAAGCACCCGGCAGAAGGTTTTTACAGGTTTTCTTAAAGGCTTTGGCGGCTATATCGATGGCCCTTTTTATCTCCCCTATCTCCCCTTCATCCTTAATAATTCTAATATCTTCTACCAGGCCATAGGTTGGGTTTAGGCGAACCGAGGGGAGGCTACCCATTATTTTTTCGTACTGGGAGTAGGTTATTTCTTCCGCCTCAAAACCGATAGACTTGTGCGAATATGTTTCCAATTCCTTTATGAGATCGTCTAAGATATTAGTCCCGATCTTTACTTCAACACCAACCGTCTCTTCGGCCGCTTCTTCTCCATATCTTGGGTCGGTGAAGAGAAGAGTCCTATTCTCGGTAACAAGGAGTAGGCCGTTGCCGCCCGAAAAATTGGAGAGGTAGCGTATGTTTTCTGATTTAAAGGTAAAGAAGATATCTATCCCCGATTTGGGGAAGGCGTCTTTTAGGGAGTTCCGCCGCGATATATATATATCCTCTTTGGATCTAATCTTTCTCTTCATGAATTTCAGATGAGATATTTTCAAAGATTGGCGGCCGCCTCTTTTTTTCGGAAAAGAGAGTTCTTATCTCCTTGAAGGCCGGGCTGTCGTCTATTAGGTGGTCGTCTGCCTCCCTGCTTCCGCCAACTTCCGTATCTTTAGGGGGGGGTGTAATCTGCCCCCCTTGTGTATCTTGGCTCCTCCTGCGTTGATAAGGGTTTATATGCTTTTTAATATCCCTTCTAACGTAATCTAGACTATTCCCCACCGAGCATATCTCTGCCAGTTCTTTTCCCATCTCGGCCGCTTCGGCAGCCAGGCCATTATTTAGGTATATTTCTATTAAGAGGCTTTTGGCTACTATATTTTCAGGGTCAGACTGGGTGACTATCTTTAGCTCTTTGGCCGCTTCTTTATATCTCTTGCAGATAAAATAAAGCTCTCCAAGAAGAGCGCGCCCGCTGGTGCAGTTGGGGTGGTGTTTTAGTCCATTTTGGCAGATCTCTATGGCTATCTCGGGATTCCCCCTCATTTTGAACGAATTGGCCAAAGGGAGAAAGAGGAGAGAGCGAGGATTCTTTGTAAGCATCTCTGAATAATGCTTTATAAGGTATCTTTCTATTCCGATATCTTTTTTCATTAAACTTATTTATTTTCCCTTTAGGTATTATGCCGAAGTATGAACATATGAGATGAGAATCTTTCCCCTGGTAAGTAGTATATTGGAGAGGAGGTTGTTCTGCAATTCCTTTTTGTCCGTACAGGTCTCCGCAATCTTCAGATTCGCCTTGTCCAAACAAGGTGTTATGATATAAATTACTTGCTAATGGTTTTAATCGTTAACACCTATATTAAGGTTAATAATGAAAATTAGAAAAGCCGTCTTTCCAGTTGCCGGTCTGGGCACCAGATTTTTACCAGCCACCAAGGCGTCGCCTAAAGAGATGCTCCCCATCGTCGATAAGCCCCTTATTCAGTATGCCGTGGAGGAGGCGATTGCCGCCGGCATAGAAGAGATTATCATGATTACCGGCCGGGGGAAGAATAGCATAGAAGACCATTTTGACAGGTCAATAGAGCTTGAGCAGGCCCTTGGTGTGGAGAATAGCGGCCATCTGGAAAGTGTCGACAAGATATCTGAACAGGCCAACTTTTGCTACATTCGGCAGAAGGAACCCCTCGGACTTGGCCACGCCATCCTTAGGGCCAGGGGAGTCATAGGGGATGAGCCCTTTGCCGTCCTGTTGGGGGACGATGTTATTCGTTCCGAGAGATCGGCCATAGGGCAGCTTATTGAAAAATATTACCAGTATGATACGCCGGTGATTGCCCTTGAAGAGGTTGATATGAAAACCATATCAAACTACGGGGTTATTGCTTACGATAAGGCCATCGATGAATCAACCTACAAGATTAAAGATATGGTGGAAAAGCCTGAGGCCTCAGCCGCCCCTTCAAACCTGGCTATTATCGGCCGATATGTCCTGACCCCAGATATCTTTCCTATTCTTGAAAAACAGGAGAAGGGGAGGGGGGGGGAGATACAGTTGACAGATGGGATGAGAAAACTACTCACCACCCGCGATATTTTAGGATACAAGTTTGAGGGGGAGAGGTTTGATGCCGGAAGCAAGATCGGTTTCCTCAAGGCGACAGTTCAGTTTGCCCTGAATAGACCGGATCTTGGGGAGGAGTTTCTTGAATACCTTAAAAAGGTTACCTCCGACAGAGCGACATAAATTCGTATACCTTTGTTGCTCCTTGGCTCATCGTTACGGCGTACGCTAAAAGTACGCCTCACTCCTCGCCTTTGTCGAGCCTCGGCCTACTTTTTTCTGCCGTTCTGTAGAATTTCTGAGTCAGAAAGTTTTAGGCTTTGCCCTCAACCAACCTATTTCAACCCTAAACAATGAAATGGCGGCTAAGGATTGAGACGTTAAATATTATAAGCCTGGCCACCTTCACTTATTTTGCAAAATTAAGAATGTTTTCGATCTTCTCTTTTATAAGCTCTAAATATTTACCTTCGGGTGAGCAACGACCAGCAAAAAGACTAACGCAGCCTCCGTTTGGCTCAAGAACGCAGTAATTTTCCCATGCTTTTTTGAATGCTTTTCTCCTGCGTTTACTGGTTATTCTGAGGCTGAATTTTTTAACAGCAGCGGAATGGAGCTCAAAATTTTCTTTCAAGAACTCGTTTACTTCAGGACTATCTTGATGGCCAACGTGTTTAATGGCAGATTCAATTCGAGCTATAGCGGGAGCGAAGGCAGAGATAAGCTCATTTGATTCAGCAGCAAGAATGTTATTCTTGTCTCTGAAAGAGGCAAGCCAATGAGTAACGATTATCCCCAAAAGAATAACAATAGTTCCCAATGACCAATATATATTTTCGCTGAAGATATTGCTCATGCGCTTCCAATTTTATCCCCTATTGGAGGGATTAGTTTGCCAAATTAGTTAATAATAGAGACTTAGTACTTCCCCAGTTGAATCATTCCTTCAGCCAAGACCTTAGCTTCCTTTCCTTCAGCTACTTGGACAGCCTTTACGGTAACGTAGTAACGGTTCCCTTTGCCACCTGAACAGGGGGGCATATAGGCCCCGGCCTTATCCCACTTCGGGTTACTATGGGCAGTAACCAGAAAGAAACCTTTGGGGAGTTTGAAGGTGTGTCCCGGAACAGAAGGGATGGTTACCTCTGATATTCCCGGTTTGATTTTGTAGCCAATCTTTCCATGTCCGCCGTTATCCATCGGCTTATGGTCTTTGTCGCTATACTCCATTATGATGGCATTGGCTTCGGCGGGGATGTTGGTTATCAGCAATCTTGGGGTGGATGCCTTCCCTCCAAATTTGCTACACTGCTCCCCGGCAGGTATTTTCTTCCCGTCCCATTTGGCATCGGCCAATGAAATCTTGAAATCGGCTGTTTTGCGATTTTGGATATATTTGCCGCAGCCGGCCAAAAGAAATGAAACGGTTACAAAAAGAGAAACCTTTTTTAGAATATCTTTCTTTTTCATTGCACCTTCCTCCTTCAGATCATTGTTGATCTGTAACCGAAATAGCTAATACTCGAAATTTGTTTTTACTATTGTCCTAAAATTTGTCTCAAAGAGACTGTTGGCAAATTTTACAAGCAGCCAGAAGACCATTATAGGTAGGGCAATCACCTGAATTATAAAGACCCCTACATATAAAAAAGTGAGTTTCAGGAGGGCCTCTACAATGGTTCCCGCGTTGCTGACCGTGGCCACGATGGCGTCTTTAAATTCTACTGTTTTACGCTGAATGAAGGAGGCGTTATTCTTTATCGTTCCCAATACGCCGTTGACCTCCGGGACTGAAAATTCCATTAATTTATCAAGTTCCGTGGAGCCAACTAGTAGCTCTTTATTGGCGTTTGATATCTTTTCGCCCAGAAAATTTTCCTGAATGTAGTTGCTGGCCAGCGCCGATATCGGCAGGGCCAACCTGGCAACCATAATCAATATAATGAAACTCATTGTCGTTTTCTTGATGGAGCTTAACTGTTCATTTTCAAACCAGGTCAGGATGGAGAGTATAAGGAGAAAGAGGGCAAGTATGCGCGGAGCAATTGATACCCCAATTTCAAAGGCCAGTTTTTGAACCCCCAATGATGTAATGGCTGTAACGAGTAGATCAGACACCCGTTCGGTCATATCATCAATCGGGTCTAAGGCTTGCCCTACGGCCAAGGTTATGCCTACGCCTGCCGGTTCCAGGTTCAGGGTCGATTCTTTGGCAATTGAAACGGAGGCGTTTATAACTCTGCATGTTGCATAAACAACGGCCGCTTTGGTTATCGATTCACTAAAATAATCATCAGCTATATTGTCCAGGCCGGGGATTCTCAGGCCTGGAGAGAAAAAAAGAAATATTGCCAATAAGGCTCCAATAGATGATCTGACAATCTTTTCTTTTTTGCTGGTTTCCATGGCATTGCCTACTGATGATAGTTTATGCCGCTCCGTTTACCACTATCTGAGGCGGATAGTTGAAAGCGTGATTAACGACAGCCACAATTATATCAAATGGTTAGGTTTGGTAAGGGATAATTTTAACTCTTATTTAAACCTTACGGTTTAATTCTGCACAATTCCCCTCAGCAATCTCCCCAATATATCGGTGCCGGTGACGATTCTTTTTTGCTCGCCCCAGAAGAGGATAATATCTTTATCAACTACGTCGTCGCCGGGTATCTTCGATTCTACCTTAAATTCTAATATCGCCTCTCCTATGGAGACCTTTGGGTTGCGGATGATAATCGGCCGGTGGCAAAATTCCAGTGGGTTAAATCCTGCTTTTTCAAAAAGGGCTGCCCGCAGGAAGGAGTTTGAATTTAAAGTAAGCCTCGGCACCCCTTCCATATCTGTCAGCACTATCCACTTTTTTTCTCCTTTTTGTATTTTATGAAGAAAAGGGGCGTCACATGAGTGACCTATTTCCGGGAAAACCGGTTTATCATCTATGAAATTTAGGGGGAGGATGCTTGCAGGGAAGATTACCTCTCCCTCTTCGGTAATTGACAAGTCATCAATGGCCAGAAAGTTCAATGCCCCCCTGCCTTCCATATGGGCAATGTTAGTTTCCGGTGCTTCCACATGCATCTTTAGAAGTTCCCGCATGTCTTGTTCCTGAAAATATTGTATGGCCTCCGTGCCTAACCATTTGTCCAGAAGGAGAGAGGTAGGCTTGGCCACAGGGTACAACAAAAATCGGTAAGACCTAATAACCGGCGACAAGAGTGAGGCGGTCCGCATGGCGTGCCTTGAAAAATAGGCCTGCGGTATGATTTCGCCCATAAGGGTGATAATAAAGGTCGAAAATATAAAGGCGGCGACACCGGCCATAACTGAATGTGATAAGAGTGTCAGTAATACATTTATTCCGACATTTCCCCACAATATTGTTGTTAGAAGGAGATTTGAATCGTCCCGCAACTTGGCGATTTTTAGGGCGTCCTTATTTTGTTTATTGATTTCTATTTCGAGCTGCAGCTTGCTGATACTGAAAAAAGCAAGATTGAGGCCTGAAAAAATGGCTGATTGAGAGATACAAAATCCAATTCCAATCCAGATTAAATAGTTCATAGTCCCTTCTGTTTGAAGCCCGGCACAATTTTCATTCTCATTACGAGAGGTATTTTGCTAACTTATTGATAATAGCAAAGTTATTTATTAATACATTGAAATCTTTTTAAGAGAAGAGAGCCGGTCCCGACGATATGACCCTTTCTGTCAACTCCCTGACTTGTTAAAGGGGCATATATTCCTATATAATCCAAGACAGAAGTTATTTATATCTCCAATCTCTATACTACGGGATAAACCGGATGGGTAAGAAGATTTATATCTATGGTGGTATTAATCAAGGTGGAGGGGCTGACCCTTTACCTCCGGTAGAACAATACTCTGCTCAGAGCACCCATTTTGCCCCTATAGACATCTATGAAACGGACGATTGTCTTGTTATCGATGTTGAAATCCCCGGTATGTCAACGGACGACATCTCTGTTTCAATAGAGAACAATATTCTGATTATCGAGGGGGTTAAGCGGAAGGATTCATCCGGGGGAAAAAGGCTTCATTACCTTTGCATGGAGAGAACCTTCGGGGCATTTAGGCGGGGGATAAAGATAGATTTGGATATCGATGATACCTCAGGACTGGATGCCAACTATTCCGGTGGCGTCTTGCGGATTAAGATTGCTAAGAGACCCAAGAAAAATAAGGAAAAGATATTTATTCCTATTAAAGAGGGGGGATAGATGGCCAAAAAGAATGAGAAGGATAAAGATTCGTCCGGCAAAAATAAGAACAATAGTGACAATATTATCACTACCACTAATATAACCGAGAGTCAGGTGCAGTTGACTATACCGAGCGAGCTGCCGGTTATTCCGGTGCGCGATTTGGTTGTTTTCCCCTACATGATTGTCCCCCTATTCGTGGGTCGAGATAGTTCCGTGGAGGCGGTTAACAGCGCCTTGGCCGCCGACCGGATGATGTTTCTTGTGACCCAAAGGGATCCGGAACTTGAAATCCCTGACGAGAGTCAGCTCTATTCAACCGGAACGGTTGTTATGGTTATAAGGATGGTTAAGCTTGATGATGGACGGATAAAGATTCTCGTTCAGGGTCTCTCAAGGGGAACTATAGAGGAATTTACCCAGAAGGAACCATTCTATAAGGTCAAGATACATCTTATAAAGGATGCCGAGCCGGTGGCGGGAGACAATGAAAGGCCCATAGGTTCAGAGGCCCTTTTGCGTAATGTTAAGGGGCAGATAAAAAAGATACTCTCTCTTGATAAGATGCTTTCTCCTGAGATTAGTGTGGTGGCCGAGGGTATTAGTGCCCCCGGAAAGTTGGCCGACCTTATTGCGGCCAATCTTGGACTTAAGGTTGATGAGTCGCAGCAGGTTCTTGAGCTGGTTGACCCTGAGGAGCGGCTGAAGAAGGTCAGCAGTCTGCTTGATAAGGAGATAGAGCTTCTATCTATGCAGCAGAAGATTCATTCCGCCACGCATGAGGAGATAGGCAAGACCCAGAAGGAATATTATCTGAGAGAGCAGTTGAAGGCCATCCAGAAGGAGTTGGGGGAGAGTGATAACAAAGGGGTGGAGATAGAGGAGTTTAGAGCCAATATCAAAAAGGCCAAGATGCCCTCCGAGGTTGAAGCGGAGGCCCTTAAGCAGTTGGATAGATTCTCGAAGATGCACCCCGAATCGGCTGAAGCGACCACTATAAGAACCTATCTTGAGTGGATGACTGAGCTCCCTTGGAGCAAATCTACCAAGGATAAACTGGATATAAAGAATGCGGCCAAGATTCTGGATGAGGACCACTACGGTCTGGAGAAGATTAAAGCTCGTATCCTCGAATACTTAGGGGTTAGAAAACTGAAGGGGAAGATGAAGGGGCCTATCCTCTGTTTTGTGGGTCCTCCCGGTGTAGGTAAAACATCCCTCGGCAAGTCTATTGCCAGGTCTATCGGGAGAAAGTTTTTGAGGATATCGCTCGGCGGGATGAGAGACGAGGCTGAGATACGGGGGCATCGCAGGACATATATAGGGGCAATGCCGGGGAGGATTATTCAGGGATTAAAGCAGGTCAAGGCCAACAATCCTGTCTTTATGATGGATGAGATAGATAAGATAGGGACAGACTTTAGGGGAGACCCATCATCTGCCCTCCTTGAGGTTCTCGATCCGGAACAAAATTTTTCCTTCAGCGATCACTATATCGGGGCTCCTTTTGACCTTTCTAACATAATGTTTATCATGACCGCCAATACCAACGAGACTATCCCCCACGCCCTGCGGGACAGGATGGAGATTATATATCTTTCCGGGTATACGGTTGAAGAGAAGATGATGATAGCCCGCCGATATCTTTTAGGAAGACAGATGGAGCAGAATGGTATAAGTGAGAAATATATAACCATGTCGGATGGAGTGCTAAAAAGGACCATTCTCGACTACACCAGGGAAGCGGGCCTCCGAAATATGGAGAGACAGATTGCCTCTGTCTGTCGTAAAGTGGCCAAGAAGGTGGCCGAAGGGGATAAGACGTTGCATCATATTACCACCGGAAATCTGCACAAATATTTGGGAACCCCCATATTTCTCCCCGAGGGGGAACTTGGGTCACATAGGATTGGGGTGGCGACAGGTTTGGCCTGGACCTCCTTTGGCGGAGAGATTATGTATATAGAGGTTCAGACGATGAAGGGAGGAGGGCACCTGACCCTTACCGGCCAGCTTGGTGACGTCATGAAGGAATCGGGACGAGCGGCCATAAGCTACGCCAGATCCCAGGCGGCTAAACTTGGTCTAAAGCCTGACTTTTATCAGAAGATGGATATCCATATACATGTTCCGGCCGGTGCTATTCCTAAGGATGGCCCATCCGCCGGTATCACGATGGCCGCCGCCCTCATATCGAGATTGACTGGTAGAGAACTCAAAAAGGATGTTGCCATGACCGGAGAGATTACCCTGACAGGACGAGTCCTTCCTATTGGAGGTCTAAAGGAGAAATCACTGGCGGCGAGGGCTGCCGGAATAAAGACGATTATTATCCCGGAGGCAAACAGGAAAGACCTGGACGATATCCCTCAGAATGTCAGAAAGGAGATAACCTTTGTTCCCGTTTCTACCATGGACGAGGTTGTGGAGAAGGCCTTAAGACCGGAGAAAAAGCGCCGAGCCAAGACTACTAACAAGCCCAAAAAGAAATAAAATCTAGTCTATGATGTAGCGGAACGGGTTTACCGGTATGCCGTTTAACCGGACCTCGTAATGGACGTGAGGGCCGGTGCTTCTTCCGGTATTTCCAAGGGTTGCTATTTTCTTCCCCCTCTTTACAGTATCCCCGACGGAAACGAATATATCTGAGTTGTGTCCGTAGAGGGTGACAACACCATAGCCATGGTCGATTTCCACCAGTTTCCCGTAACCTGTGTCATAGCCCACCCTGACTACTGTTCCATTAGCCGGGGCAAGTATAGGGCTTCCGAAACGTCCGGCTATATCGAGGCCCTCGTGCATCTCTTTCCTGCCGGTGAAGGGGGAGTTACGATAACCAAACCCGCCTGTTACCCAACCCTGAACCGGCCATATTGAAGGTGTGGCGGATAGAAGCGATGATTGTTTATTGAAGAAGAGGTTGATCTCTTCAAGGCTTGCCTCTCGGAGCTGAGCATATTTTTTGAGGTGGTCAAGCTCACTATCTATCTTAGCCATCAGGTCATTATTTCCGTCGGCTACAGAATCGGACAGAGAAAGGTTTTCATCCGCCGGTCCGCCAAGAGCATTCAACGAACCATCTTCCTCGTGGCTGCTTTCAAGAGAGGTTATAATCCTCAATTTTTTATCGAGGTTTTTTAACCTATCCATGGCCACGTCAAACTCTTTTACTTTTTTGCTGAAATTATTTATCTGGGTATCCTGCTGGGCGGTTTTGGTCCTTAGATTATCTAGCTCAACCACCTCTAGGCTCAGTTTTATATGACGGTATCCGAAATATAGAGAGCCAACTACGACAATGGCGCAGGCGGCTATGATTGAATTGAAGGCTTTGCTTGATATGCTGAATCTTTTAGGCGTCCCCGTCAGGTTGGGAATGACGACTATAGCGTATTTTTTTTCCATTATTCCTTATCCCTGCATTGTCTTTCGTTTGACCGGCTATGTCTGCAAGTTAACATATTATTATCTTGTTTTCAACACTAATCGGCAAAAATTGGGAAATCTTTTAACGCCCGCTTTCATAGTATCAGCATCGCATCACCATAGCTACAGAATCTATACCTTTTACCAATAGCCTCTTGGTAGGCTCTTTTTATATAATCCGCCCCGGCATAGGCCGATACGAGGAAGAGGGGGGTAGATTTGGGGGGGTGAAAGTTGGTAAATACGCCCCCAACTACTTTGAATTTGTAGCCGGGTAGAATAAAAAGGTTGCTGCTGCCGCTCAATTTTTCGAGAAACCCATCCTCTCCTGCCGCAGTTTCAAGGGTGCGTATTGAGGTTGTCCCTGCCGCAACTACCCTCTTCCCCTCTTTTATTGCCCTGTTTATCTTAGCCGCCTCGGCTTCCTCTATCTTGTAGTTTTCGTAGTCCATGACATGGTTATTGACTATTTTCTCCCTAACCGGCTGGAAGGTTCCTATCCCTACGTGTAGGGTTATGAAGGCCGTTTCCGTTCCATTTTTCTTTAGTTGTTTGAATACCTTATCGGTGAAATGGAGCCCGGCAGTCGGGGCGGCTATGGCCCCCTCTTCTTTGGCATAAACGGTCTGATACCTCTCCCTATCCGATTCCTCGGCTAGCCCTTTTCTTATGTAAGGAGGCAGTGGGGGGTAGCCATTTTCTAGTATCCACTCCCTTATCCCTTCAATTGCGGAGAGATCGGCTATATAGCCGTTATTACTCCTTTTTAGGGTGAAACCCTTGTCACTATCGAGATATAGCTCTATACCGTCTTTAACCCTGCTCCCTTGCCTGACGAGGGCCTCCCATATCTTGGGGGCAATCTCTTTTGTTAAGAGGATATCTATCCGCCCGCCGCTCTTTTTATGGGCCACCAGATGGGAGGGAATAACACGGGTATTGTTTAAGACGAGCAGGTCATCTTTCCCTAAATATTTGCAAAGGTCTTTTATCCCTCCATCTTCTATGGTTCCTGTTCGGCGGTTGAGTATCATTAACCTGGCATCATCCCTATTAGCGGCCGGGTGCTGGGCTATAAGCTCCTTAGGAAGGTCATAGTTAAATTCCGACAGTTTCATTTCTCCTTTAATATGCGCCATATCTCTTCCCCTGATACGACCCCCTCGACTTCAATTCCTTTTTTACCTCATTAATTATCCTTAATTTATTGCCGCTCCAGTCGGGGGCAACGAGTAGCTCCTTTGGGGCATCACCGGCCACCCTGTGTATAACCGTATCGGGAGGGAGATACTCTATAAAATCTACGACC
Organism: Nitrospinota bacterium; assembly: GCA_018830405.1. GTDB lineage: Bacteria > Nitrospinota > Nitrospinia > UBA9942 > JAHJSF01 > JAHJSF01. Next base: position 37,110 of record JAHJSF010000046.1, read on the forward strand.
GTCTGAACATATTCTTGTAGGGTTGGGAGGAAAACATTGCCGGACTGATGTGTGTTATATAGTTTTGTCCCCTTTAAGATATGGAGGTGATGCAGTTTGACCCCCTCTACCCTCAGTTCGGCTAGGGCTGCGGCGGTCTGCAGGATATCTTTTCTTTTTTCTCCGGGGAGGTAGAGGATTGTATGGGCGCAGACCTGTATCCCCGCCTCTTGAGCCATAATAACCGCCTCCCTGAACGTCTCAAAGGTATGTCCCCTGTTAATAGCGGTCAGTGTCTTGTTATGCATGCTCTCAAGGCCCAGCTCGAGCCAGAGGTATTTTTTTTGGGAGATAGTTTTGAGCAGCTCTATCTTTTCTTTATCCAAGCAATCGGGTCTGGTGGCGATTGACAGCCCGACTATCCGGTCAATGGATAGGGCCTCTTCATATATCTTTTTAAGGTAGTCGGTGTCGGCATAGGTATTGGAATAGGCCTGAAAATAGGCGATAAATTTGTTCATCTCCGGTTTGACATTCCTAATATAGTCAATGCCGTTGAGTATCTGTTCCCGCACCGATAGAGCCCTTATCGAGTTTTTCCCGTAGTGGCTCCCGTTTAGGCAATATATACACCCTTCAGAGGAGATTGTTCCGTCAAGGTTGGGGCAGCTCATCCCACCGTCGACTGATATCTTGGAGACCTTTTCTCCAAAGTGGGCTCTCAGGGTCTCATTTATAGTTCTGTATCTGCTGCGGGCTGGCATTGTTTCGGGAGGTTAAAATAGTGTCCCCGGCTCCTTATCTATTCGAGGTATCCCGAAGTGGTCGTAGGCGGTTTGGGTGGCTACCCGGCCGCGGGAGGTGCGGTTAAGGTATCCACGCTGGATAAGAAAAGGTTCGTAGACATCCTCTATGGTGTCTTTCATCTCGCTCACCGAGGCGGCCAAGGTGTCGACACCGACAGGCCCGCCATTATATTTTTCGATTATGGTTAGGAGGAGTTTTCGGTCCATCTTGTCAAACCCTAACTCATCTACATCGAGGAGGGAGAGGGCCGATTTGGCGACGCCTATGTCTATTGTTCCGTTTCCTTTGACCTGGGCATAATCTCTGACCCGCCTGAGGAGGCGATTGGCAATCCTTGGAGTTCCACGGGAACGTTTGGAAATCTCTTCCATCCCATCCTTGGTTACCTCTATTTTGAGGAGCTTGGCCGACCTACCTATGATTGTGGCCAGTTCTCCATCCGTGTAGTAGTCGAGGCGATGGACGATTCCAAAGCGGTCTCTAAGGGGGGATGTCAAAAGTCCGGCCCGTGTTGTGGCCCCGATGAGCGTGAAGCGTGGCAGGTCTATCTTGACCGACCTGGCGCTGGGCCCGCTCCCTATCATCAGGTCAAGATTATAATCCTCCATGGCCGGATATAGTATTTCCTCCACCGAAGAATTTAGGCGATGAATCTCGTCTATGAAGAGAACATCCTTTTCTTGGAGGTTGGTCAGGATGGCGGCCAAGTCCCCTTGTCTCTCTATTATCGGCCCTGAGGTGCTGCGGCAATTAACATTAAGCTCGGTGGCTATTATGTTGGCCAGGGTGGTCTTCCCCAGTCCCGGTGGGCCGTAGAAGAGGATGTGGTCTATTGCCTCTCCCCTCCTTTTGGCCGCCTCAATAGAGATATGGAGGTTATCCTTGATTCCTTTTTGTCCAACATATTCGGAGAGGAGGCTCGGCCTGAGGGAGTTTTCTAACTGAATCTCTTCAGCCCCTTCGGGAGATAATATCCTGTCGTCTTCTAAGTCGTTGTTCACTTTCCTCTGTCGGTAATGTTTGGGCGATATGGCCGGCTAAGGCAATCTTGTTAATATGTTACGACTATAATATCATAATCGCTAAATTGGTTGTATATTGGTTCTATTCTTGTTCGGAGGGGGGCTTGGATGTCTTTTTGGCTGTCTGTTATAGGTGTGGTTTGTGTCATTGAGGGGGGGATCTATTTTATTTCTCCTCAAGGGGTCAAGGAACTTTCAAAGAGGATACTCTTTACCCCTGAACCGGTACTACGCCGTATAGGTTTTCTGATGATGGTGGTTGGGTTAATCCTAGCCTACCTGGGCCGTCGCGGGTTATAGTTTTTTCTTTTGAATCAGACCGGATAGGCCCGAAGGGTGTTGTAATAGCCGCATGACGGGCATTCGCTAACCCACTCAGACTCTTCATGTCCGCAGTTGGAACACTTATGACGGGTAAGTTCTTTAGCCCCCGCCTTGAAGGCAAGATGACCGGCCTTTTGGCTCTCACCTTCCTTGCCTATCATTTTGTAGCCTATGGACATTAGGAGGTGCAGAGACGTATGTGAGGGAAGTTTTTCCCTGGCCTTGGCCAGTTCGGCCAATCCCTCTTCCCCTCTCTCTTTCCTGATATACAATTCTCCGAGGAGAAGGTGCAGGTGTGGCGAGTCGGGGTTGACCGATATTCCCCAACGGTAGGCATCAAATGTGGCCTCGTCATCCCCGCTTAGCTGATAGAGGTCTATGAGATGCTTTAGAATGATAAATTCCTTGGTTGTTTTATAACCGGTCTCCCATATCTTTACCGCATCCTTTATCCTCTCTCCAGCGAGATAGGCATTGCCTATGTCTATGTAGGCAGGGACAAATTTTGGATTATCTTTTAATATCTCCTGCAGGCAGGAGATCACCTTTCTGTCTTCCCCCTTATCTATAAGATCAAGCCCCCTTTTATATTTCAGGATTAGAAGTTCATTGATCTCCTTTTGGTGGTTTGGGGTCTTCTTTTGCAGGGATATAAGTTGCCGCTGAACATCAATGGCCTTGTCCCATTCCCTCTTCTTGATATATATCCCCCTCATTTTTTCAAAGGGTTTTGGATTTCGCGGGTTTAGAGAGGTCATTTTTTTGATTATGCCCAAGGCCTCACCAAGTCTCTCGTCAGCTATAAAGTCTTCAAACAGGTTGTAGAGTATCTCGACGTTGTTTGGGTCTATCCTCATACCCTTGGCATGATACTTTATCGCCTCTCCTATCTTTCCCTCTTCTCTTTTTATTTTTCCGAGAAGATTAAGAGTATGTACATGATTGGGGGTCTTTGACAGCAATTTGGTCAGGATATCAACCGCCTCGTTTCTGTTGCCTGACAAGTAGATTGAGTTTCCTCGGTTATAGAGTTCCTCTGCCCGCTCGTCACTCCTTTTCTTAAACTCCTTGATAAGGTTCTTGATATAGGCGATAAATCTCCTATAGCCATCGGCAATTAATATAATAATAACCCCCAGAAGTATGGAGGAGAGGATAAGAATAGCAATAGGGACCTCTATCGAAAGATTGTTAGATAGATGGAGCGTTACTACGGTCCAATTAAAATAGGATATATAAAGGGAGAAGGCTGAAATAGCCAGCAAGACTAAAAAAGTAAACAGACCCATGATTTTATCCTTCGTTAACAGTTAACCTCGGGGCATCCCCCCAGAGTCTCTCCAGATCGTAATATTCTCTAGTTTCCTGATTGAATACATGTACAACCAGATCTCCAAAGTCGAGGAGGATCCAATATTGCCCATTAGCCCCCTCCCGATGATAATTCTTGACCCCTATTTTTCTTAGGCGGTCTTCTATTTCATCTGCAATGGCGCTGATTTGTGTAGTTGATGATCCACTGCAGATCATAAAGTAATCAGCTATACTCGATATCTTGCTTATATCGAGACAGATGATGTCAATTGCCTTTTTATCGGCGGCTGCCGCAACGGCAATCTTTGTTTTTTCTATTGTGTCTATTTTAATTCCCCATCCTCGTAATGATAGCGTTTATCTGTTTACCTATTATAGCCGTAGAGACTATTTTTGGCGATATAATCTTCTACTTTTTGCGGAAGTAAGTAGTTTGTAACCAGTCCTCCACCAATCTTTTTCCTTATCTTGGTTGAGGAGATGTCAAGCAGTGTCGTTTTAATTATATATACCTTAAACGGTGACCCGCCCATTGTTATGGTACTATCTATACTCTTTGTCTTAAGGTATCCTTCAATATCGGACACAGAGTCTTCTCCTCTAAGGTCGACAACGAAATTACATTCTTTAAACAATTGTTCCGTATCCTTCCAGGTCCAAATATCGGCCAAGGCATCGGAACCAATTATAAAGAATATCTCGCAATCTTCTCCTCTTAGGCCCTTAAATTCTCTGATGGTATCTATGGTGTATGATATGCCTCCCCGAACAATCTCCATATCGGAGACACTAAATAGGGGGTTATCTTCGGTGGCCAAGCGGCACATGGTTAACCTGTCGGCCGATGAAACAAGCTCTCCTCTCTTGTGAGGAGGGGAGGAGGAGGGGATTATAACCACCTCCTCCAGGGCATATTCCTCGGCTATCTCTTGGGCGGCATTCAGGTGTCCCAAGTGTATCGGGTCAAATGTCCCCCCTATGATGCCGACTTTCATCAACTACTCCCTTACCTGGCCGTTGCCGAATATTATATATTTGGTCGAGGTTAGCTCTTCCAAACCCATCGGGCCGCGGCAGTGGAGTTTCTGGGTGCTTATCCCCATTTCTGCCCCCAGACCAAACTCCCCCCCATCGGTAAAACGGGTTGAGGCGTTTACATATACGGCCGCCGCATCCACCTCTCTTAAAAAACGCCAAGAGGTGCTGTAATCTTCAGTGACAATCGCCTCCGAATGCATTGAACCATGTTCCGCTATATGGTCAACCGCCTCATCGAAACTATCCACAACCTTTATCGACAGAATTAGATCGAGATATTCGGTATCCCAATCCTCATCATTGGCCGCAATAATGTCGGAAACTATCTCCCTTGTCTTGGGGCAGCCTCGCACCTCAACCCCCTTTTCCTTCAGGAGCTTGATAGTCTCGGGGAGGAATTCCTCGGCTATATCCCTGTGGACAAGGAGGGTCTCCATGGCGTTACATACCCCCGGTCTCTGAACCTTGGCATTTATGGCAATAGCTCTCCCCTCCTCAAGGTTGGCCTCCTTATCGATGTAGACATGACACAACCCCTTGTCATGTTTGACTACCGGTATGGTGGAGTTCTCTGTAACCATCCTGATTAGGGAGTGACCGCCGCGGGGGATAATCATATCTATATACTTATCCTGTTTAAGCATTATCTTAACCGCCTCACGGTCGGTTGTCCCGATAAGCTGTATAACATTGTCGGGGAGACCTGCCTCTGCGGCCGCCTTCGATATAATTTCGGCAATGGCTATATTGGAGTGTATCGCCTCGGAACCACCTCTAAGAATTATGGCGTTTCCCGATTTAAGACATAGGGCTGCGGCATCGGCCGTTACATTTG
>JAHJSF010000047.1 GCA_018830405.1 Nitrospinota bacterium
AGGGGGGAGTTTCGATTTTGTGGTGGGGAATCCTCCATATCGGCGAAGTAACGATGGAAAGATAAATAAGGATGGGGAGGAGGCGATTGCCTGCCACGAGATTAAGATATCCCTTAAGGACTACATGCGTGCCTGTGCCAAGACTGTTTCTGACAAGGGGAAGGTATCTATTATCTACCACCCCTACCGCCTGTCCGAACTGATGTCTGAGATGCGGGAGTCTAAGCTGCGCCCTTCCCGAATCCGTTTTGTTCATTCCAATTTAGCCTCCGAGGCGGGGATGGTGATGGTGGAGGGAATCAAAGGGGGGAATAACGATATGGTAGTCCTCCCCCCCCTCTATATATATAATGGAAACGGAGATTATACGGGGGAGATGGTAGGGATATATAAGAAGGTTGGTTTTGAGGCGGTTAAATAATGAAGAAGATACCGCTTATTATTATTGCCGGCGCTACGGCAGTCGGCAAAAGCGATGTGGCCCTAGCCTTGGCTAAGGAGATTGACGGAGAGATAATATCGGCCGACTCTCTGCAGGTCTATCGGTATTTTGATATAGGAAGCGCCAAGCCTTCCCCTGATACCCTGGCCGAGGTGACACATCACCTTATAAATGTAGTTGACCCCGGTGAGCCATTTACGGCGGGACATTTTAATGAGCTGGCCTATGAGGCGGCGGTTGATATCCATAGCAGGGGAAAGAGGGTTATCATTTGCGGGGGGACAGGGCTTTACATAAAGGCCCTTATCCAAAACTTTGCCTGCGGTACCCCCGCCGACCTTGAAGTAAGAGAGAGGCTGAGGGATGAGTTTCCTGAGGGGGATACATCGGCTATCTATGAGAGACTTAAGGAGGTAGACCCCAAATCGGCCGAAGGGATACACCCGGGGGATAGATACAGGATAGAGCGCGCCCTTGAGGTCTATTATTCCTCGGGGGAGAGGCTTTCTGATATACATAGTAAACAGGATCATGAGAGTAGGTTTGATTACCGCTATTTTATTCTAAATAGGGATAGGGAACTTTTGTATAAGCGAATAGGGGAGAGGGTTATGGCTATGATAGAGGCCGGTCTGCGCGAGGAGACGCAAAAGATACTCGATATGGGGTATGCGGAGACCCTGAAACCTTTCCAGACCATTGGTTATGCCGAGATGCTTAGTCACATCAAGGGGGAGATTGACCTTGAGGAGGCTATAGAGCTGATTGCCCGCAACACGAGGCGGTTTGCCAAGAGGCAGCTGATCTGGTTTAGGGGGGTGGACGAGGGGGAGTGGGTAGAGCTGTCGGAAAATTCCAAGGCCGAGCAGGTTACCCTTGATATAAAGGGGCTCTTGGGGGCTTCTCTGCTATAATGGTTCGCATGTTAGCTTATACACAAAAAATTCTTATAATATTTCTACTTTCATTTCTCATTTTTCCCGCCATAGGATGGTCTGCCTCTAAAAAAGGGTTTAAGTCTGTTGTTGAGCTTATAGAGTCAGAGGATTATCAGGGGGCTTACGAGACCTTGACGAAGCTAAAGGGGAAGGATGAGGCGATTGAGAAGAGAATAGATTATCTGATTGGTCATACCACCCTCAGGCTTGAGAAGTTTGATCTCTGTCTCGACTATTTCGGCAAGGGGGTCAACGAATATCCTGAGTTGGCCGATTATTCCGATTACAATATTTCCCGTTGTTATGCCGCGGCCGGTAGATTTAAAGAGGCCTCCGTACACCTTGAGGAATTTGCCAAGAGACACCCCGATTCTCGCCTTGTGGAAAGGGTTACCTTCGACTTGGCCAAATATTATCTTCTGGCAGCGGATGGCAAAAAGGGTCTTAATACCCTCGACCACTTTGTTAAAAGATATCCTAACTCCGAATATATTCCCGAGGCCTATTTTTTGAGGGGAGGAGAGCTTGAGAGGTTGGGGCGTTTGGCAGACGCCTATGAGGATTACAGGACTATCTATTATAAGTACCCGATCAGCCCTCTCAACGCACAGGCCTTGAGTAGGACAATATCAATAAGCAGGAATAAGGATATAAAAACAGAGGCAACCTCAATTCGTTTACGGAAGGGGAGGGTAGATATCCTTTTCAAAAACAGGAGGTATGATCTGGCTATAAAGGATATAAATGAGCGGGTTATTCCTGCCCTAAAAGGGAGAGAGAAGGGGGAGATGCTGATACTCCTCGCCAAATGTTATATTCTGACCGGCCAAAAGGGGAAGGCGATTGAACTCCTGAAGAGATATATCGAGGAATACCCCAAGGGGAGAGGGGTGGCTGAAGCCACCTATAGTATCGGGCGGCTCTACTGGAATATGGGACGAACCGATGATGCCCTTAATTATATGAATTTAATTGTAACCAGTTTTAATGGGGATGAGTATGACGGTATGGCCACCTATGTTATCGGGAGGATATATGAAAGGCAGGGGGGCATTGATAAGGCAGTCGAGTCCTATCAAAAGCTTATAACTGGGAAGCATAAGGATACGTTGGTAGAATCCGCCTATTGGCAAATAGGGTGGATCTTTTATATGGAGGGAAGATACAACGACATGGCAATCCTTTTCCAAGAGGCCATAGAAAGATATCCCGAGTCTTCCCTAAGGAATGCCTATCGCTACTGGATGGGGCGCAGCTACGAGAAGCTCGGAGAAAAGGCCAAGGCGGTTTCTATCTATTCGGCCGTATCCGATTATCCCTCCTTCTACTATTCATCGTTGTCCAGAAATAGGTTGGCCGCTCTGGGGGTTAAACTGAAGAAGGAGGTTGTCGGGTGTTCTTATTTTAAGGAAGGTTTTGATGATTTTGTATCGGCCTCTAGAGAGGGGAATCCCAGCAGAGAGAGGCGGCATCTAAAGAAGGCCCTGGAACTGGCTGAACTTGGTTTTAAGGAGGATGCCCGCCTGGAACTGGAACTTGCCAAGCCCCTTTTTAATGGAGATGAGGAGAGGATGTGGTTTCTTAGCCTATTTTATGAGAGGCTCGGTTTTCATAATAAGGCGATTGTAATAAGGAACGACCTCTTTTTTTCGAAGGTAAAGAATGGGGCCGAGTCTATGCCTACAGATAAGCTACGGCATATCTATCCATTGGGCTATTGGAAGGAGATTGTCAAATATTCTAAAAAGAATAAAATCGACCCGTTTATGTCCCTTTCGATAGTAAGACAGGAGAGTAAATTTGACCGCGATGCCCTATCCACAGCCAATGCTAGGGGTCTTATGCAGCTTATTCCTTCTACGGGGGAGAAAATGTATAAACAAGTCTACGGAAAAGATTTTGACCCTGAGTTGTTGTTTGACCCTGAGATAAATATAAGTTTGGGGACACTCTATTTTTCTCAACTGGTTGAGAGGTTTGATGGCAATGTTGTGGCGGCTATTGCTTCATACAATGCGGGACCTATTCCGGCAAAGAGGTGGCTTGAGGAGTTCAAAGGGTTGCCGACGGATGAGTTTATTGAAAATATCCCCTACCCGCAGACCAAGGGATACCTGAATAAGGTCTTGGGCAACTACTACAGTTATAAACGGCTGTACCCTAAGGAGAGCGGTTGTGCAAAAGATAATATTTAGCGGCGGGACAATAGTAGACGGGAGCGGCTTGCCTTCTTTCAAGGGAGACCTCCTTGTGACGGGGGATAGGATAACCTCAATAGGCGGAACGTATGACGAGGCGGCGGCTCTGGTTTTGGATGTCTCCGGCCTAGTGGTCGCCCCCGGTTTTATAGATATCCATTCCCACTCAGATTACTACCTAATTATAGACCCCCTTGGCAGAAGCAAGGTTATGCAGGGGGTTACTACTGAGGTTGGAGGGAATTGCGGCTATGCGGCTGCCCCTATAAAAGGGGACCTTCTGGCTGAACGGACGAAGGCCTATAAAGAACAGTTTGGTATTACCCACGATTGGTCTACCTTGGAAGAATATTTCGATAGGCTCTCTGCGGGGGGAATCTCCTTAAATTATGCCCAGCTTGTTGGCGTGAACAGTATACGCGCCTCGATACTTGGGTATGAGGATAGAGAGCCGACTGCCGGTGAACTTGACGAAATGCTGAAGATGATTTCAGGTGCCCTTGATGCCGGAGCCATCGGGATATCATTTGGTCTGGCCTATTCACCACTATCCTACGCCAAAAGGGATGAACTGGTCGCCTACGCCAAGCTTGCCGCCGAGAGGGGGGTCCCTTTGAGTGTCCATATTAGGAGCGAGGGGGATGGGTTGGTTGAGGCGGTTGAGGAGGTCTTGACGATTGCCAAGAAAACGGGGGTATCTCTCCAGATATCCCACCTTAAGGCGATGTGGGAGAAGAATTGGGGGAAGCTGGACAAGGTCTTTTCTCTGATTGAAAATGCTATAGCTGAGGGGGTTAAGGTAAGTTGCGACAGGTATCCCTATCTGGCGGCCAATACATCCCTCCAGTCTATACTCCCCGGGTGGGTTCTTGCGGGAGGAAAAGAGAAAACTATAGATAGGTTGAAGGATGATGGTATACGCGCCAATATATCGGCCGAGCTTATGGAGGGAAAGGGGGGCGACTATTGGGATAAGGTTATGGTCAGCCGTCTGGTCTCTAAGGATAATAGGTGGATGGAGGGAAAGACTATTACCGAAATATCGGACAGTTTAGGGAAAGAACCCTTGGAATCTTACTATGGTGTGCTGATAGATGAGGAGTTACAGGCTGATGCGATATATGTATCCATGAAGGAGGAGAACCTAAGGAGGGTGTTGTCAAAAGAATATGTAATGATCGCCTCCGATGCCGGCACCCACTCCCATAACGGCCCTCTTGGTGAAGGCTTTCCCCATCCTAGAGGCTTCGGCACATTCCCGATGGTGCTCGGCAAGTATGTTAGGGAAGAGGGGCTAATCAATCTTCCCACTGCTATACAGAAGATGACCTCTTGGCCGGCCGATAAGTTTGGCCTAGTTGAACGTGGCCGCCTTGAAGGGGGTTATTATGCGGATATTGTAGTCTTTGACCCACGAAGTATCTCCGACAGGGCAAGCTATTCGGCACCTAAGGAGTATCCTGCCGGGATAGTCTATGTGCTGGTAAATGGAGATTTTGCTGTCAAAAGGGGTTTGCATAGTGGGGCGAAATCGGGAAGAATCTTAACTAAGAAGAGGAGAAGTTAGTATTCCCTCTCCCCTTTACTAACAACCAAAAAAAACTTGACTTCGGAGCCCATTTAATAGAATAATGTTCACAGTTTGTTTTTTGACTTGTTCTGACAAAACCTAAACCGTGCGGGGTGGGGATGATATATATATCGAGACTGGTAATAGTTCTGCTGTCGATAACGATATTCTTCTGTTTATACCGAGCGGTGATAGGCCCTACCATATCTGATCAAGTCATGGCTGTAAACGTAATCGGCATCAAAGCGGTAGCCGTCTTTGTTTTACTTGGAGTCGTATTGCACGAAAGCTTCTACTTTGATGTTGCGATGGCCTACATAGTTTTATTGTACATAGCGACCTTAGCCCTCATGAAATACCTTGATTCAGGGAGACTTGACTGAATGAGCGGATCTGTAAGCGGGATACTTGAATTGGCGGGTAGTATATTAATCTGTCTTGGCGCCTTCTTTTTTATAGCGGCGACTGTGGGCTTGATCAGGATGCCTGATCCGTATAACCGTGGTCACGTAGCCGCTAAAGGTGACGGCCCCGGTCTTATGTTATGTATGCTGGGAGTCTGGTTATACTGGTTAACGATAAACCCGGCCGAAAGCCTCAAACTTCTTCTAATCATCTTCTTTATGTTCTTCACCAACCCGATCGTCATCCATGCTATTTTAAGATACTGTTACCGTAACGGTGTCCGACCGATGGACGGTACCACCGAAGAGGAGGTAAACTGACCATGGAATTAATGAGTCTGTCTCATATCGTAATATTGGTATTTTTGATAGTAGCGGCCATCTCGGCCATCATGGCCGAGGATTTATTGTCGGCCGTCATTCTTTACAGTGCCTACAGTTTTACCATAGCCTTAACCTATCTGGTCTTAAGATCGGACGACGTTGCCATGACCGAAGCTGCGGTAGGCGCCGGAGTAACAACGCTTCTCTTCTTGGCCGCCTTATCTAAAACATCAACCAAGGAGGAGAAATGAAACAGGCCATAGCCTCCATCTGTGGATTTGTAATATTTGCGGCCAGTATGATAGCCGTCGTCCTTCATCTTTTCCCGGTAGGCGACCCGCATCTCCCCGGCTACGCCGACTTTGTTCCCCCCTCGGTATCAAAGGAAATGGTTCCTATAGAGGGTAACTCGGTAGCCCTTCGTTATAATAGAGAGACCGCCTATGATATCGGGGTAAGCAGTGTAATTGCCGGCGTAATCCTTGACTACCGGGCCTACGACACCTTCTACGAAGCGACCGTTCTATTTACCGCCTCGATAGGGGTTTTAACAATGCTTAGCATGACCGGCGGGGGTAAAAAAGAATGATAAAGAACAGCCTGATAGTAGGATACATCACCCGTAAAATGATGCCCTTTGTTATTATGTTTGGGGCCTCTGTAATGCTGCATGGCGCTTCCTCCCCCGGCGGCGGATTCCAAGGAGGGGTAATAATCGGTTCGGCCTATATCCTCTATGCCGTATCTTTAGGCTATGGCCCCGGCCGGAGACTCGCCCCCAGAGGGGTAGTTGAATTCCTGAAGAGTTTTGGTCTCTACATATTTATGATATCCGGGATGATTGGGATATTAGGTGGATACACCTTCCTGGCCAACAAAGTAGCCGGAATCCCTCCGATGGGTCTCCCCGGAGCCTTCCTTGGGGGCGGCACCCTCTTTTGGATAAACATAGGTATAGGTATAACGGTAGCCAGTGTAATTGTAACCATCTTTTATGCCTTCCTGGAATATGATCTGCCGATTGACTCGGGAACAAACGTATCAGAGGAGGGAGAATGATCAGTCACATCGACTATATAATGACCGTAATACTCTTTACCATAGGGTTATACGGATTGGTAATAAAGACCAACCTTTTGAAGAAGATAATTGGTTTGAATATAATGGAGACATCGGTCTACCTGTTTTTTATTGCCGTAGGAGACGTCCGGTTTGGGTCGTCTACATCGATGTGGGCCAAAGCCCCCTTTATCCATGACCCGGCCCAAGCGGCCCGTGGTCTTGAACCGATGGTCAACCCGATACCGACGGCCTTAATCCTGACAGCGATAGTTGTCAGCGTATGTGTAACCGCCTTAGCCTTAAGCATAGCGGTAGTAATCTATAAATGTTACGGTACCCTGGATACCAGGAAACTGTCTAACCTGAAAGGATAAGCTTAATACAAATGCAAAGCGGATCGCATCTTCAGGTACTGATACCTATTTTCTTAGTTAGTATAGCTTGTCTAATACCCCCACTAAACAGAATACGCCCCGGCCTTAGTCAGACGATAGCCTTGATGGCCGTCACTATCTCCCTGATAGCCTCGGCCACTCTGTTCACGCGCATACTGAACACCCCGGCCGGTTACCTTGACTACTTTATCGGCCATAGCTGGAACAGCGACACCTTTCTGTCGACCGGTCAGCCGATAGGGATAGTCCAGCGCGGCGACATCTTTGGCGGGATAATGCTGATGTTGGTCAACGGCATAGGTTTTTTGGTGACCATCTACTCCGGGCAATATATTCCCCATGAGATAGATAAGAACCGTATTGTCTACTACTATACCGTACTTCTTCTGATGCTGGCCGGTATGAGCGGTGTCACCATGACCGGCGACTGTTTTAATTTCTATATCTTCTTGGAGATAGCTACCATAAGTTCCTATGTACTGGTGGCTATCCCGGGCGACGGCCGATCTTATGAAGCCGCCTTCAAATATACGCTGATAGGGGCCTTGGGTTCTATTCTGCTGGTCTTTGGGATAGCCTTACTCTTCTCGGCTACCGGCACGCTCAACATGGCCTATGCCGCCAGTCAGATAGACAAGATAATGACAGCCCCTAAAGGCTC
>JAHJSF010000048.1 GCA_018830405.1 Nitrospinota bacterium
AGCGGGTCTTTTGTTTTTACGGGATTAACTTAGTGCTCAATTGCATAAATCTTGCTGTAGTCGACCGGCCTTTGACACGTCTGGCTTTGTCGTCAATTCTCGCCATAGACCCTGCTATGGCTGCGGTTGTCTTCGTGCCAGCCACGCCAAATTCTCGGTCTTGATACCGACGCAGATTTATACAACTAAACACTAGTTATCTCTACCTGCGGCATCTTCCTCCATCTGAAGAAGATCCTCTTTGGTGTTTATGCCGCCTATTTCTCTACTATCTTCAATCTTGATCGCTGCTACCCGCAGGTTTTTAGCAATGGCCCAGCCAACTGTATCGGTCAGGTAATATTCCCCCTGTTCATTTTTTCTATCGATATGTTTAAGGGCCTCAAATAGAATGTCTGAGCGAAAACAGTATATTCCCGAGTTGATCTCTCTTATCTCTTTTATTTTTTTTGGGGCATCCTTTTCCTCTACTATAGCCAAAACTTTCCCCTCACTATCTCTGACCACACGCCCATACCCGGTCGGATTTTCCAGGTCTGTCGATATAAACGATATGGCCGAGCTGGTGTTTTGATGTTGCTCAATAAGCCTTCTTAATGTCTCGCTTTTGATATTAGGGACATCCCCCGATAAAACCAATATCTGTTCGAATTTCCCCTTTAAAATATTCTCTGTCTGGGCGACTGCGTGTCCTGTCCCGAGCTGTTCCCCCTGAAAGACAAAGTCGATTCCGGAGTCGGCAATAGTTTCCTTGACCAACTCCCCCTCATACCCAACTATGGCCAAAATCTTGTCGGGGTTTAGGGCCTTGGCCCTCTCTACAACATAGGCAATAAGGGGGATTCCCCTCAACCGGTGTAAGACCTTAGGCAGGGGAGACTTCATCCTTGTCCCCTTCCCGGCAGCCATGATAACGACGGCTATTTTTTTCATATAGTTTGTTTTTTTATATTACGGCCAACGGATTATTTCTGCTTGAGATATGAGCAGTATAACAGAAATATAATCTTTATAGGAGATAGCCATGCTAAGTGTGAAAAAAATGTAAGGCTTTTCAGCCGGCTGAGGGTTTTTCCAAGCCTGTTAAAATAAGGGATTATTTTCCCCTTCAACTTATCCTGCCGCGACAAATTTGATATCATCCTGGTATGAAGATATCAGATATAGGAGAGAGGGAGCTTGTCCGGCGTATAAAGTCGCTTTGTAATAACGGCCGAGGTGAAGACATCATAGAGGGGATTGGGGATGACTGCGCGGCCTACACCCCTACCCCCGGATTTCTCCAGGTTGTTACCATAGATGCCCTGGTTGAAAAGAGCCATTTTCATTTCGATTATTTCCCCCCCAAACTCCTTGGCCGAAAGGCCATTTCGGTCAATCTGAGCGATATTGCCGCCATGGGGGCAATACCAAAATATGCCCTGGTATCTCTCCAACTCCCGAAGGATTTCAGTTTGGCCGATATTGAAAGCCTATATGAGGGGATGATGGAAGCGGCCTCTTTTTATAAGCTCTCCATTGTCGGGGGAAACTTAACCTCGTCCGCACTCTTCTCCATACATATTTCGATGATAGGAGAGGTTGCCAAGGATAGGTTGGTATCTCGCGGGGGGGGGAGGGTAGGGGATGCCATATATGTTACCGGGACTATTGGCGATGCCTCGGCCGGCCATGAGATAGTCTCCTCAAAGAAAACCTCGGCCGAATATCCTTTCCTGAGGGGGGTCTATCTTAATCCCTCAGCCAAGGGAATCGAGGGAAAACTCTTGGCCGATAATTACATTGCCTCCGCAATGATTGATCTGAGTGATGGGCTAGCCTCCGACTTGCGACAGATAACCGAGGCCTCAGGGGTAGGGGCCTTAATCAAGGAGGGTCTTCTCCCCCCCTCAGAGGAATTAAGGAAATATGCCTCAGAGACGGGGAAAAATATTTTAGATTATCAATTATACGGCGGGGAGGATTATCAGCTCCTTTTTACTGTCCCTGCTGCCAAGGAGGGGGAGCTTAAAAAGATGATTAAGGGGGGCTTGATCGAGGCGACTAAGATAGGGAAGATTGTAAAAGGGGAGGGGGTTTCTCTTCTGGGAAAGGATGGAAAACTTGTACCGCTCCCAAACTCAGGATTCAGCCATTTTTAATTGTTATACAGAGCGTAATAACTTCGCCTATCTTCGTTACTCCTTGGCTCGTCGTTGCGGCGTATGCTGAAATACGCCTCACTCCTATCCTTTGTCGCGCCTTGGTTTGCTTTGTTCTGACGCTCTGTATCTTGTGTCCTTTATCTAGCTGTGTGAAGCTATACGGAGAGGAGTCTTTTCAGGTGTCCTAAAACTTCAAGGTGAATCTCTTCGGGGGTTCGGTTGGCATCTATCACCTTTATTCGCTCCGGTTCTTCCTTGGCCAACTCCTTGAATCCCTGACGTACCTTTTTGTGAAATTCCAGCCCCTCTTTTTCAAATCTCTCCTCATTTTCGCCCCCAGTATTTGAGTTTTTTCTGAGGGAGGTCCTTTGGAGGGCAATCTTCGGGTCAATGTCGAAGAGAAGGGTTATGGTTGGGGTTAGGCCGTCCGTGGCGATTCTATTTAAAGTCTTTATTGTCTCAATTTCTATCCCTCGGCCATACCCCTGATAGGCTATGGTTGAGTCTGCAAAACGGTCGCATAGAACCGTCTCCCCCCTTTCCAAGGCGGGTTGAATAAGTTCCCTGACCAATTGGGCTCGGCACCCCTCATAGAGCAACGTTTCGGTAAGACTGTTAAGGGCTATTCCCCCCGAATGGAGGAGAATTCTCCTGACTATGTCGCCTATAGAGGTTCCCCCCGGCTCTCTGGTTACGGTTGCCGGCTTCCCCCTCTTGCTCAGGTAATCTTTCAGAAGAGAGATTTGGGTGGTCTTACCGCACCCATCGGTTCCTTCAAATGTTATCAGTATCCCTTTGCCCATATCTATTCTCTTGTTTTCTCCCTAACCATCGGCACAAAGGCCACGTATGATACCTCTCTCCTGCTAATCTTATCCCCATCCCTTTTGACCAAAACGAGCCGTTGGGGACGATTCATCCGGTCGCTTAGGGGGAGTATCATCTTTCCTCCCTCGGCCATTTGCCCTATTAGGGGTTGGGGGATGTAACGAGGGGCGCAGGCTACGTTTATCGCCTTAAAGGGGGCCTCTTCGGGCCAGCCGTTGTAGCCGTCCCCTCTTTTAAGAAATATATTTTTGTATCCTAATTTGTCGAAGGCGGCGGCTGCCCTCTCCTTTAGTTCCTCTATAACCTCAACCGTGTAGACCATGGCCCCCATCTCGGCCATAACAGCGGCATGATAGCCGGAACCGGTCCCTATATCCAGAACCTTATCCCCCGCCTTAATCTCCAGATATTGGAGCATGAGGGCCACTATGTAGGGCTGCGATATGGTCTGCCCCTTGCCTATTGGTATCGGGTGGTCTTCGTAGGCCGTTTCCTTTTCCCCTTCCCCTACGAATTCTTCCCTGGGGACCTTGAGCATGCTCCTAATGACGTTCCGGTCGTATATGTCCCTTCCGATAAGGTTGGTCTCGACCATTTTTCTGCGGGCCGCAAGGTGGCGGTTATTTTCGGAGGTTTCGCGGGGCATCAAAAAAGATTTAATCCTTCTCTAAGGATATTTTTATTTTTTTAAGCCACCCATCTTCATCGAAATTATTAGCCTCATGCTCGTAGAATTGTATCTCATTCCTGCTGAGATCCCTGCCATCCACCTGGTGGCTAAAATCCCTCTTCTTAGGCGTGGTCTCGTTGGGTTGCTCAATGTGATTCTCACCACCATGAGACATCCCCTTCATATTCAGCACCAGTACCATGTGGCTGTTATCTAATTTTATGCTCCCCTCCCTAAGCTCGGCCAGGGCCTGCTTGACCTTGGCCGAGGAGAGTATTGCCTCTATGATTGCTTTGGAGAGCCTGTCCAACTCCTCGGGGTGTTCTCTATCGTTATCCATATCAGTCTCCCTCATTTATGGTTTTGCAGCAGATTATGAAAGCCTACAAAATGATAGTACCAAGTAGGGGGATAAAAGGGAAGGGGGGTCTTTTCCCAATGTAGCGAGCAGATAAACTGTCCTCATCTGTAGCACATCAATTGTCCGGTTATTATTATAATGTATGGCCAGAGAAAGGAGGGCTATACATGAGACGAACGGAGATACTGCAGGAGGTTCGG
>JAHJSF010000005.1 GCA_018830405.1 Nitrospinota bacterium
AAATCCCCCCTTGCCCCCCCTTTACTAAAGGGAGGATTTTCCCGTTCCCATATAGGCGCCCAATAGATCAACTATCAATTTTAGCTCTCTTTTGTTAGACTGAAGGGGCAGTAAGGACTTCTGTATAATACAAGGAGGTTATTATGGTCAACGGGGTATCGGTAAGTAGAGCCTTCGCAACCCTTTTAGCTATATCTGAATTCTATGCGCATTAAATATATATTCATAGTTATCCCTCTTCTCCTTATTCTCTTTCTTCTCCAATCATTCTTTTGGGTGCCTACCTTTGATGACCAGTCAAAAGGGGGGGGGAGACGTTTGGCTCAGTTTGTGGAGGGGGCTGCCGGTGATGCCTCTATCCTCAACCCTATTCTTGCGGCTGATTCTTCAAGCAGCAGTATAAATTCCCTTATCTTTGATTCACTCCTCGATTATGATGAGGAGCTTCGCCTTCGCCCTCGGTTGGCGGAGAGTTGGAAGATATATGAGGAGGTTCTTTTCTTTGCCCATGGCCGTCCGGCTCAGGAGATAGCGGATAGGATTGAGAATGTCAGAAAGGTATCGGCCTCCTTGGCCGATATTGAGAAGGTGGAGATACTCCCCCGCGAGGAATTAAAGATAGGGAAAGAGGGGGAAAAAGAGGAGCGGATAGTAAAACTCCCCCCACGGATAAAACTGACCCTTACCTCAGTCGCTCCCGATATATTCAAGAGATTGGAGCCTATTCTCGGGAAAGATTATTTTGATAAGGGGGGATTGGCCGATTATATCGGCTCTTCGGGGGGAGACCTTTCTTCTTACCTGGCCTACCGTTCTATCCCTGTTAAGGAGCATAACCCGGTTATTCTCTTTGACCTGAGAAGGGGGGTAAAGTTTCATGATGGGGCGGAGTTTACCGCCAATGATGTCCTCTTTACCTATCGGGCTATTATGGATCCGGCCAGCCTCTCCCCCCGAGTGTCTGATTTTACCCCAATAAAAAAGGCGGAGGCGGTAGACAGGTACCGCATCAAGGTTACTTACAACGAACTCTATTCCCCGGCCATAGGGAGCTGGATGATTGGGATTCTGCCGGAACATCTCCTCAATCAGGAAGCCCTCAAAAAGGAGGCCTTGGAGAAGGGGGAGGATCCGGCCAAGTTTACGATGAGGGATAGCGGGTTCAACCGCAACCCGGTCGGCTGCGGGCCGTTTAAGTTTTCTTCCTGGAGGTCTGATGAGGAGATACGCCTCGTCAGCAATGATAAATATTGGGAAGGGGCGCCGAATTACGAAGAGTATATATATAGAATTATCCCCGATTCACTCGGGCAGGAGATTGCCTTTTACGGGGGGGCTCTCGATTCATATTCGGTCCGTCCCCATCAGGCCAAGCGTTTGCAGGATGATGAGAGGTATCAAACCTTTTCAGGTCTTTCCTTCGGCTATACCTACATCGGCTATAATATGAGGCGCGATATCTTCAAAGACCCCCGCGTTAGGCGGGCCCTCGGGATGGCCATTAATAGGGATGAGATAATTGATTATCTCTTCTATGGCGAGGCGGAGGGGGTAACGGGACCTTTTGCCAAACAGACCGATTTCTACGATAAGAATATCCCCAATCTTCCATTCGACCCTGAGGGGGCGGTTAAGCTCTTGGAGGTAGCGGGCTGGAAGAATGTTGATGGCCGTCTGATGAAGGATGGTCAGCCGATGCGTTTTTCGATTATTACCAACCATGGGAATGACCAGCGCATGCAGATTTTGACTATCGTTCAAAATGCCTGGAAGAAGCTGGGTATAGAGGTTTCGGCCGACACGGTGGAGTGGTCTGTCTTTCTGGAGAAACATATAAATAAGTCTGATTTTGATGCGGTCATACTCGGTTGGAGTATGGGGATAGAGCCTGACCTGTATCAGATATGGCATTCGAGCCAGAGCGGGCCTTATCAGCTAAATTTTGTCGGGTATGGCAATGCGGAGGCGGATAAACTTATTGTGCAGATACGCCAGGAGTATGACCGGGACAGACAGATAGAACTGGCCCGCAAACTCCACAAGATTATCTACGACGATCAGCCCTACACCTTCCTCTACGCCCCGAGGTGGACGGCGGTTATGGATAAGAGGATTCTGATTAAGAATGCAGACGGGACCTACAGCAAGATAACCCCCACCAATACCGGCAACTTCAGATACTACTTCAACCGTTGGGTTAAGCTCCCCGTCATGCCTCAACTTAAACAGTAAGGAATTGTAGAGAATGATATCGTTTACCCTAAGGAGTATCTTGAGGAAGGGGATAACTCTCTTTCTGATATCGATTGTCTCTTTTCTGATTATCCATCTTGCCCCCGGTGAGCCGAGCCAGATTGACCCCCTCAATCCCCGTTTCACCAAGGAGGATATTGTTCGATATCGGGCGGCCTTCGACCTTGATAAACCACTCCCTCTCCAATATCTTTCTTTCTATAAAAAACTATTTAGCGGGCGGCTTAAATCGTTTAAAGACAATCTGCCGGTCTTGGGGAAGATAAAGGAGCGGTTTTTAAACAGCCTCCCCCTCTTCGTTGTGGGGACGCTGATTACCTGGTCTCTCGCCTTTCCGGTCGGGATTAGTGCGGCTATCAATAGGGGGGGTATCTTTGATAAAACAACCACCTTTATGGCCTATCTCCTTATCTCCGTTCCCGGGTTCTTTATGGCCTACCTCCTGATACTCTTTGTGGTCAACAATTTTCATGTCTCGGTTCTCGGTATGCGGACATTCGGGATGGAGGACGCCTCTTTTATCGCCTCATTTATGGATAGGGTCTGGCATCTCGTTATCCCCTCCCTCCTCGGTTCCTTGGTGGGTATAGCCTACCTTTCCCGCTATGTCCGTTCGCAGATGCTGGAGGTGATGGGGGAGGATTATATAAGGACGGCCCGGGCCAAGGGAGCCTCGGAGGATAGTGTCTATTACCACCACGCCCTCAGGAATGCCCTCCTCCCCTTTGTGACCATGTTTGGCATGCTGATTCCGGCCATGATTGGGGGCTCGGTAATTATCGAATCAATACTTGCCTGGCCTGGGATGGGTAGGCTCGGTTACGAGGCGATTTTGGCCCGCGATTATCCGGTGGTGATTACCCTAAACTTTGTAGCCGCCTTCCTTGTTTTAATGGGGACATTTTTTTCAGACCTTTTATATATGCTGGTCGACCCGAGGATAAAACTTTAAGATGGATATATCCCTAAACGAAGATAATCGGGATATCCTGACTAAAGATGGGGGGAGGCTGGCCAAGGTTTGGGGTCTTATGGCCGAGAACCGACTGGCCGCGACCGGCCTTATCTTTTTTATCATCTTTCTCAGCCTATCTCTGTTCGGGGCGGTTACCACCAACGGGACAAACCCTCTGTTTAATCCGGAGACGGTTCGTCTGTCAGATAAATTGTTGCCCCCCCTATCTTCGGCTACCCTGGCCAATATGCTCAAATCGGAGTTGCCGCCACTTGGAATCTATATACTTGGGACGGATGATTTGGGGCGCGATATATTTTCGAGGATGCTGCAAGGGGCCATTGTTTCTCTCCAGGTCGGTTTTATCTCTATCGGCATCTCCGTTATTTTAGGGGTGATTATCGGCGGCATAGCCGGTTTCTACGGCGATAGAAAGGTCTTCGGGCCGCTTACCGTGGATACAATTATTGTCGGGTTGATAGATATTCAGCTCAGTTTCCCCACCTTCTTCCTTATCTTGACAGTGGTGGCTCTTCTCCCTCCGAGCATCTGGAACATAATGATAGTGATAGGGCTGACCGGCTGGGTCGGTCCGGCCCGTTTTGTCAGGGCTGAGGCCTTGGCCCTAAAGGGGCAGGATTTTGTTCTGGCAGCCATGGCTACGGGGATGTCTGATATCAGAATTATCTTTAGGCATATATTACCGAATGCCATATCTCCCGTACTAGTTTCGGCCACCATAGGTATAGCCGATGCTATCCTGACCGAATCGGCCTTAAGTTTCCTCGGCTTTGGAGTTCCCCCTCCTAATGCAACTTGGGGGAATATCTTAGCCAACGGGAGAAACTTTATATTCGACGCCCCTTGGCTGATATACATACCGGGGATAGCCATACTTGTTACCGTTCTCTCTTTTAACCTACTTGGGGAGGGGCTGAGGGAGTCCCTTAATCCGAAACTTAGGAGCGGATGATTTTAATAAGGGAACAACCCCCTTAATCCCCCTTAACAAAGGGGGAATCAAAGGGGTTGTTCCCATTAACCAGGGGGATTTGATGTCAATTTATTTAATGCCTTTACTGTAATTTAATGAAGATATTTGTAGCCAAAAAGGCCGGGTTTTGTATGGGGGTCAAGATGGCCCTGGATATGGTTCTGGCCACTGCCAAGGAGGAGCGGGGGCCTATCTATGTCTACGGGTCTCTGATACATAATCCTCAGGTTATACAGCTCCTTGAGAAGAGGGGCATAAAGGTTCTGGCCGAGGGGGAAGACCCGAGCGGGAAGGTGGTAATTATCCGAACTCATGGTATCAGCCCGGCTGTCAGGCAGGGACTCAAGGATAGGAAGGCGATATTGAGCGATGCCACCTGCCCCCTCGTGGCCAAGGTTCAGTCGGCCATCAGGAAGAGGGTGAGGAGCGGATACAATATTATCATCGTCGGGAATAAGGATCATGCCGAGATAAAGGGCCTTATCGGTTTTGCCGAGGGGAAGGGGATGGTGGTTAATTCCATTGAAGAGGTAGAGCCTCTTCCTCATATGGAAAATGTCTGTGTGGTTGGGCAAACTACACTGAATAGGGAGAAGTATCGCCTTATAACAGAGACCATCATTAAAAGGTTCCCCAATACGATTGTCGAGGATACTATATGCGAAGCGACAGATCTCAGGCAATCGGAATTGCTTGAACTTTCAAAAATGGTCGATGCGGTTGTGGTGGTCGGAGGGAGGAACAGCGCCAATACGAGACACTTGGGACAGATATCGGAATCTGTTGGGACACCTACATTCATGGTCGAAACGGAGAAGGAGATTGACCCGGAGATTTTGGGGAGGTTTGAACTGGTCGGCGTAACGGCCGGGGCCTCTACCCCCAACTGGATGATAAACAGGGTTATCGAGCGGCTGAAGGAGATAGACAGAAGGAAGCAGAAGGGGTGGAAGAGGTTTGGGGTGTCCCTCCTCGATTTTTTGGTTAAGGGGAATATATATATCGCTGTCGGGGCAGCCTTTATTACTTATGCGGCCTCTGTCATGCTGGCCATTCCGGCTAAGTCCGAAACTATAATAATATCGGCTCTATATTTCTTTTCGGTCTATAACCTGAATCATCTGGCCGATAGAGAGGCGGCTGAGTTTAATGAGCCGGAGAGGGCCATCTTCTACGAAAGGTTTGGCCATATATTGCTTGGGGCTTCTTATCTTTCCATTATCTCGGCTATTATTCTGGCCTTTATGGAGGGGGTCTGGCAGGGGGGAATCATCCTGGCGGCGGCTATTTTGGGTAGATTGTATAGTGTCAATATCATACCTGCTTCTTGGGAGAAGATTCGGGCAAGGAGACTGAAAGATATCCCGGCCTCAAAGGACCTCTTCGTTGCTCTGGCTTGGGCCACAGTGGCCGGTCTCCTCCCGGCCATTAAAAATTGGGGTGATATTAGTCTCCCCTCCCTCTATGTAACCCTCATATTTATCTTTATACTCATCTATATCCGCACTGTTCTATTTGATATAAGGGATATAGAGGGGGACCACTTTGCGGGGATAGATACAATCCCTATCCTGATAGGGAAGGAGTATACCAAGCTTTTTCTTCTAACCCTTACTTCTATATTGACGGCCATCCTCTATACCTCGTCCCGTGTCGGGATGCTCTCCCCCATCGGATATTACATGCTTCTTCCGGTCGGCTATACCCTCTTTTATCTCTATCTATACCATAGGCGCATTATCTCGCACGGGATAGCCGCCGAGCTGGTTATCGATGGAACCCTTATCCTTAGTGGGTTGATTGGGATGGTCTACCTGTTTATTTAGATAGTAACTCAGCTATCTTGGGGAGAATATCCCCGCTCTTCCCCCTCAAGGCACACCCTTTAGAGGCGGCCTTGGCCATATCGCTAAAGCGGTTCTCCTCCAAATTGATATCTATTATGTATCCTCCTCGATTGGTCACTATCGACCCGATATGTATTGGTAAGGTTGTTCCACCCGATGTTCCTACCACGATTAAGAGGTCTGTCTCGGAGGCTGTTTTAATGGAGGTTTCAAACCTGTAAAATTGTTCGTTGTAAGATTCGTCAAACCAGAGGATATGGGGGCGGGTTATTGATCCGCAATCGGGGCAGACAAGTCTCTCTTTATCCTCTTCTGATATCTGCCCGTCTCTGTCTGTATAAAAGATATCTTTTGGTATGGGGATAAGTTTATTGGAGCAGTTATTCAAACAGCGCATAAAGTTTATATTTCCATGTATCTGAAAGGTTCGTTCGGGAGAGTTCCCCCCCTTGAGGTGAAGACCATCCACATTTTGAGTGATGAGGGTGAAAGAGTTTTGGTATATCCTTTCAAGTTCGGCTATGGCGGTATGACCTTGGTTTGGTTCGGCATTGCCATATATACTCCTCCGGTAGAGATACCAATACCAGACCTCGTAAGGGGCTTGGCGGAACATCCTCATTGTGGCCATTTCCTCCGGGCGGTATTCCTTGGAACCAAGTTTCCAGTAGCCATCCTTCCCTCTGAATGTAGGGAGACCGCTCTCGGCCGATATTCCCGCCCCGGTCAGTAGGGTAATCTTCCCACTAACCTTTTGAAAGGAGCTAATTATCTCTTCTAATCTATTATCCATTTTTTATCCTTGCCAAGCTGTTATAGTATTATTCTAACAAAAAGTTGTACCGGTTGGCCAAACAGGCCAAGGGAGTAAAAATATTTTCAAACTATCTGAAGGAGTTTAGGGTGTTAAAGGTAGTCTTAAAAGAGTCGAAGAGGCATATCCCCTTTACCCTTACAGGTGCCGGTGCCGGAGTAGTGGTTATAGTGCTGATGGGATATTTTCGTATCTCAAAGCCGGTGCTGACCCAACTCTTTAATATCCTCCATCCGCTCCACGTCTTTCTGAGTGCCATGGCAACTACGGCGGTCTACCTGATATATCGGAGGGACAAGGTTTGGCAGGCGGTTCTTATCGGCTATTTTGGTTCTGTAGGTATTGCCACCGTCAGCGATTCTCTTATCCCCTATTTTGGGGAGTGGCTCCTCAATATGCCCTACCGGGCTCCCCATATTGGGTTCATAGAGGAATGGCTGGTGGTAAATGGTCTGGCCATTGCGGGGATTGCTGTGGCCTTCTTCTGGCCCAAGACAAAGGCCCCTCACCTGCTCCATGTATTCTTCAGCACCTGGGCTTCGCTGCTTCATATTAGTATGGCGATGGGAGTAGCCGACCCGCTAACACTCTTGACGGTCTTTTTCTTTATATTTATAGCGGTTTGGATTCCCTGCTGTATGAGTGATATTGTCTTCCTGCTACTATTTGTGGGGGGTGATAAAGCCTCGGCTTGTTGTTGATACACAGTTAGTATTTAAATGCGATTCTGTATGAGGGTTAACCAATCTCTCCTAATTCAAACCTTTTTCTATAACCCCTTTTAAGAATATCCCTTAGTGGTTGATATTGTGAGGTTGTAAGGCGCGGGTCTTCCTCAACAATCCGAAAGGCCTCTTTGCGGGCGGTTTGGAGGAGCTGCTGGTCTCTTATGATATTGGCCACCTTGAACTGAGGCAGTCCCGCCTGTCTCGTTCCGAGGAATTGCCCCGGCCCTCGAATCTCCAGGTCTTTCTCGGCGATATAAAAACCATCCTGGCTCTCGGTCATTACCCTGAGCCTCTGTTTCCCTTCGTTTGAGATCGGATAGTGGGCCATAAGGATACATTGCGATTCTCGCTCCCCCCGACCGATCCTCCCTCTAAGCTGGTGTAGTTGTGAAAGGCCAAACCGTTCGGCGTGCTCTATCATCATCACGCTGGCGTTGGGCACATCCACCCCAACCTCAACAACGGTTGTGGCCACGAGTATATCTATCTCTCCATTTCGAAAGGCGAGCATCACCCCATCCTTTTCAGCCGACTTCATCTTCCCATGCACCAGACCAACTTTGAAGTTTGGGAAGATATCTTTCTCAAGATGTTCTTTCATAGTTATGGCCGCCTTAAGGTCGCTCTTCTCTGATTCTTCAACCAACGGATAGATGATATAGGCCTGTCCCCCCTTGGCCACCTCTTTTTCGATTATTGAGTAGGCCTTGGGGAGGCCTTTATCGAAGAGGAGGGATGTTTTTATCGGTTTCCTCCCCCTCGGCATTTCGTTGATTATCGAAACATCAAGGTCTCCATAGACTGTCATGGCCAAGGTTCTGGGGATTGGGGTTGCGGTCATGATGAGGATATCGGAGTTTATCCCCTTCTTTTTCAAGGTTCCCCTCTGCATGACCCCGAAACGGTGCTGTTCATCTATTACCGCCAACCCGAGATGTTTAAACTCAACCCCCTCCTGTATAACAGCGTGGGTGCCGATGGCTATATCAACCTCCCCATTTTTTATTGCTTCGATGTTCTCCTTCTTCTCTTTCCCCTTTAGACCACTTTTGAGTAGAGCAATCTTAAGCCCAAGAGTCTCTCCCCAAGATTTAAAGTTTTTGTAATGTTGTTCAGCCAATATTTCAGTCGGGGCCATAATGGCCGCTTGGAAACCATTCTCTATGGCGATAAGGAGTGTATGGAAAGCGACGACTGTCTTTCCGCAACCAACATCCCCTTGGAGGAGTCTGTTCATCGGGGTGTCAGATGTAAGGTCTTTTTCTATTTCCCCCATAACCTTTTTCTGTTCTTCGGTTAGGGTGAAGGGGAGTAGGGAGAGAAATCTTTTTGTCAGGCTTCCCCCCAGTTTGTAAATCTTCCCCCTCTTTTCTTCTTTTATCCCCTCTCTTCTGAGAGCCAGCCCTAATTCCAAAAAGAAGAACTCATCAAAGATTAGTCTTCGATGGTATGCGGTTTTCCAAGCCGCTAAATCTGTCAGGTTGGAACCGACGGGGGGGGAGTGTATTTTTTTCAAAGCTTCTTTTATCTCGGCCAGTTCTAATCTGGTTATCAGTTCAGGAGAGTGGTATTCGTCTATCCAGTCGATGAAGGAATCAACCGCCCCCCTTACTATTGTCCGCATCCTCCTCTGCTGAATCCCCTCAGTCAGGCCATATATGGGGGTAATCCCACCCACATGCACCTTCCCCGTATCCCCCACTTCATAATCCTCTATCTCAGGATGGACTATCTCAAAGGTGCGGTTGTAGCCGCTCAACTTTACAGGGCCGTGTACGAAGAATGTTTCTCCCGCTTTAAACTTCCGATCCATATACTCTTTTCGGTAGTTGAACCATTTTCCTATCACCACCCCTGTCTCATCCTTAAAGGCCACCTGATATATGCCTCGGCCTCTGCGTCCCCTCCCGGCAAAACTCTGCCCAACGGGACCGGCATCAATAACCGTTCCGATAAAGGTCTCCTCCTGGCCGGGGGTGATGGCCGATATCTTTTTGAGTGATGAGCGGTCTTCATATCTTAGGGGGAGATGCAGCAAAAGGTCATAAACCGATTCAATATTTATATTGGCCAGCCGTTTGGCTATCTGCTCTCCCACCCCCTTTACATATTTAACGTCTACCTGAGAAGGGGATTGCCGGACATCTGTGACATCTGTCTTGATCTGGCCGGTTGTTTTTCCCTTCTTTTCGGGGGGAGTTTGGCTGAAACGCATTATAGTTTTCTTGGCCGATTTTATTCTCTCTATCTTTTCCGCAGTCGGAAGGGAGTCGTAACCTGAAAAGAGTTGTTCAAGTTTGTCAGCCAGAATATTTTTAGGGACCGCCTGTCTTAGTTCGGAGATAATAGTTTTGGCGAACGGCTCAAACGATTTGAGATTTTCTATATGGGCATAGGAATCGGCCGAGGCCACGGAGAAGGGGCGTTCCAGTTTTGAAATAATCGTTAGAATCTCTTTCATTAGGTAAATGTTACTACACTCTTTTTGGTGTGTATACATACTAATTTCCGGGCTACATCTACATTCTGCGACCGAAAAATCCCCTAAAATGGGGGATGAAAATTGATTCAAATAAGTTCTTGGATAGGTCTTATTGGCGGGTGTATAGTATAAAACATTGAGAGCAGCTACGCGGTAAGGGGAAGTCTGTGAGACTCAGACACAGTCGCGCTACGGTGTTAAGAAACCATTGAAAAGGTTGACTTTAAGTCCGAATGCCTGGGTAGCTGCATGTCCTAAAATTGTCGCCGAAACAAAGGGGAAACTATGGTCGCAGGAAATATCTTTACCAAGATTAGAAAGAGGGATGGGGAGGCGGTTGCTTTTGAAGCCTCCAAAATTACCGATGCCATCGCCAAGGCCGGTGGTGCCACCGGAGAGTTCGATAGTAGTGTCGCCAAAAGACTTACCCTTCAGGTTTTAAGCCTGGCCTATCAGACCATAGAAGCAGAAATTCCCGAGGT